>JAEZKI010000280.1 GCA_023415525.1 Bacillota bacterium
GTATCCTTAAACTCAAGCAAAATACACGGAACTATGCCAAGCGTCAACTCACTTGGTTTAAACACCAAGCTCATCCTCATTTTATTGAGGTGGACCAGTATAATTTTGATGCTTCACGTATTACAGACGTTATGCTAGATTATATGAAAGGCTATAAAAATAATATAAAAGGCGTATAAGTTGACCAATTTTTGGATAAAATGAAGCTATGTAGCCATTCTTTTTTTATATTCTATAGACAAGGTGGCAAATATACTATAAAATAAAGTCAACAAAAAAGCGCCTTACAGGAGGGGAAGCAAGAAAATGAGTAAAGCCATCAATTTACAAGATGTATTACTAAATCAGCTACGCAAGGATAAAATTGCGATTACAGTTTTCTTAACAAACGGTTTTCAACTCAAAGGGATTATCAAAGGTTTTGATAACTTTGTAGTTATGCTAGAAAGTGACGGTAAACAACAAATGATTTACAAGCATGCCATCTCTACACTGGTTCCATCTAAAATGGTGAATTTAAATACATCTGCCGAATAGACACATCGCTTATAAAAACAGAAGCCCTCTTCCACAAAGAGGGCTTCTTAATTGGGTTAAAATAAGGAGAAAAACATGAACACACTCTATGACTTATTTGGAATTGATGAAAAAACAGAAGCTTTTTGTCATACCATCGAAAAAACATTAAAAGAACAATTCGAACGTATAGATGCCACCATGCATCAATGTGGTGCCAAAGTCCTTCATGCCATGCAAAAAAACAAATTAAGTGATATTCATTTTGCAGCTACAACAGGCTATGGTTACAATGACTTAGGTCGTGATGTAGTGGAACAAATTTATGCCGATGTCTTTGGGGCAGAAGCAGGCCTTGTTCGTCCTCAACTTATGTCAGGAACCCACGCCTTGACGGTAGCCCTCTTTGGCAATTTACGCCCTGGTGATGAACTTCTTTCACCTGTTGGCAAACCTTATGATACATTAGAAGGCGTTATTGGTATTCGTCCTACTCCAGGAAGTCTGGCTGAATACGGCATTACCTATAAACAAGTGGATTTAAAAGAAGACTTTAGCTTTGATTATGAAGGCATTCGCCAGGCTATTACTCCCCGAACAAAGCTTGTTACTATTCAGCGTTCCAAAGGCTATAGCTATCGCCCTACCTTTTCTGTGGCACAAATTGGAGAGCTCATCTCCTTTATCAAGGGCATTAATCCTCATATTATTTGTATGGTAGACAACTGTTATGGGGAATTTGTAGATACGCTAGAGCCTACTCAAGTAGGTGCAGACCTTTGTGTGGGTTCCCTTATTAAGAACCCTGGTGGCGGCTTAGCACCTATTGGTGGCTACATTGTTGGAAAAGAAGAGTATGTAGAAAAAGCTGCCATGCGTCTTACGGCACCTGGCCTAGGTAAAGAGATTGGGGCTACCTTAGGTCTAAACCAACCTGTCCTTCAAGGTCTTTTCTTAGCCCCAGAAGTAGTGGCTAATGCCTTAAAAGGAGCCATCTTTGCAGCTGCTCTTTTTGAAAAATTGGGCTTTGAAGTGATGCCTACTGCTACTGAAAAGCGTCATGACATCATCCAAGCTATTAATATGGGGACACCTGAAAATGTCATTGCCTTTTGTGAAGGGATTCAGCGGGGTGCTCCAGTAGATAGTTATGTCACACCTGAACCTTGGGATATGCCTGGCTATGATGCCAAGGTCATTATGGCAGCAGGTGCCTTTGTTCAGGGGGCTTCTATTGAAATGAGTGCCGATGCACCTATTAAACCGCCATATACCGTCTTTTTCCAAGGAGGACTTACCTTTTATCATGCCCGTTTAGGGGTGATGCACGCTTTACAAACCATGAAAAATAAAGGACTTATTACGCTTTGACAAGGAATAAAAAATTTACAAATTATAAAAGGGCTATAAAACGCACACCATCCTGCGTTTTATAGTCCTTTTGCTTTTCTAAAAACTTCTAATGCTTTTTATTCCATTCATTTCTTATGATTTAGGTTCATTTTCTAAGAAAGCTGCTCACATTCTTCTAACCATATACGACTGCTGGCATCTGAGGGCATACGCCAATCACCTCTTGGAGAAAGACATACCGAACCTACTTTAGGTCCATCAGGTAAACAAGAGCGCTTAAATTGCTGAGCAAAGAAGCGACGATAGAAGGTCTTTAACCATTTTAATAACGTCTCCTGATCATAAACACCTTTAAAAGCCTGTTGTGCCAAATAATAATTTTTGGCAGGGGAGTAGCCACAACGTAAGGCATAGTAGAGATAGAAATCATGGATTTCATAGGGACCTACAATATCCTCTGTGATTTGGGCAATGCCTCCTTTTTCATCAGGTGGTAAGAGTTCAGGACTTACAGGGGTATCCAGTATATCTAATAAAATCGTCTTAACTTGTTCTTCACTTTCTTCATTGGCCACATAATCAATGAGATAACGCACTAAGGTTTTAGGAATAGAAGCATTGACACCATACATGGACATATGATCCCCATTATAGGTGGCCCAGCCTAATGCCAGTTCAGATAAGTCGCCTGTTCCCACTACCAGACCATTGTATTTATTGGATAAGTCCATAAGGATTTGGGTACGTTCTCTTGCTTGGGCATTTTCATAAGTGACATTATGGTTATCAAGGGGATGCTGGATGTCTAAAAGATGTTGTTTGACGGAAGGAACAATGGAAATTTCCTGAGAACTGACACCTAAATACTTCATCAGTTGAAGGGCATTATTGTAAGTTCTGTCTGTGGTTCCAAAGCCAGGCATGGTCACCCCAATAATTTGCTGAGTATCCTTGCCCAGAATCTCTATAGCCTTTACACAGACAAGTAAAGCTAAGGTTGAATCCAAGCCCCCTGATATACCCACTACAAGACTTTCACTTTTGGTATGCTCCATACGTCTTGCCAAACCATTGGCTTGAATAGCAAAAATCTGTTTACAACGGGTATGACGTATCGTTTTATCTGAGGGTACAAAAGGATGAGGATCCACATAACGATCCACATCAAAATCAGGGGCTTCTAGCTTAAATACAACTGTTTGATACCCTAATTCTTTGAGATGGGCAGAGTGCTTAAAGTTATTCTGCTTCATACGTTCTTTGTAAATGCGTTCTAAGTCAATGATGCCATATAAAAGGGCATTATCCCTTTCAAATAACTGGGATTCTGCAATTTTATAACCATTTTCATAGATAAGACGATGACCACTAAAAGCTAAATCTGTGGTAGATTCATAAATTCCTGAAGACGTATAAATATAAGCGCACATGGTGCGAGCAGATTGACCTGCAATCAGGTCTCTTCTATAGTCCTCTTTTCCTACTATTTCATTACTTGCAGAAGGATTGACGAGTACCGTGGCACCACTTAGAGCATGATAGAGACTAGGTGGCATAATGGCCCATAAGTCTTCACAAATTTCTAAGCCTAAAGTAAAATAGTCAATATTTTCGGCTTGGAACAAAACATACGGTGAAAAAGGCACTGTAAAACCACAATAAGTGATGGTTGTATTTTGAATATCATGGGCAGAGTGAAACCAACGCTTTTCATAAAATTCACTGTAATTGGGTAAATACGTCTTAGGAACAATGCCTAGTATTTTCCCTTTTAAGATAACAATAGCTGCATTGTAAAGATTATCTTCATGAGCAATAGGTGCCCCCACAACAACCAGTAAATCGTGCGCTTTTGACTCTTCCAAAATAAGCTCAATCCCTCTTTTAGTTTCTTCCAAAAGCTTACTTTGGAAAAAGAGGTCTGCGCAAGTATAAGCTGTAAGACATAGTTCAGGAAAGGCAATGAGACCTGCTTTTTGCTGACTTGCTTCTTGAATGCAATGGATGATTTGTTCCGTATTATAAATACAATCGCCAATAGCCAACTTAGGGGTCGCTGCACAGACCTTAAAGAAATGGTAGTTCATATTATTCACTCCTGTCTTTTGTCGTTCTACATACTATAATATAACACAAATTCTCCAGTTTATTTATAAATTATCCGAGTATTTTAGTACTTATATAATCTTAAGGTATTTATAGATCCTGGAAAGGGTATTAAATAACACTTGAGTTATCTGAAAAATATATACAACTATTGTTTCCTATGAGATAATTGTTATGATAAATCAATCCCAAACTTTGGAAAGGAGAAATGCGACAATGAAAAAGAAAAGATACATCATTATAACATTAGTTATTACAGTAATATGTATTAGTATCATCCTAATTGTTAAAAGTTCAATGGGGCAAAAACCTTTCAAGGATATATCATATGGTGAAATTGAAAGTGTAACTGTAGAACTATACCCTCCTGACATAAAAGCTACACTTGCCGAAGCTGAAATCAAGGACTTAGTGGATATATTACAAGATGTGATTATCTATAAACAAGATAACAGTTATACAGAATATGATGGGCAAGCAGTTATCTATAGAATTATTAAAGCCGATGATACTGTAATAGAAATTCAAGCCTACAATCCATTTTTAATTATAAATGGAACGGGTTATAAGACTAAGTATGAACCTTGTGAAGAACTTAATCATTTGGGAAACATAATAGGTGATATAAACTAATGTTGAAAAACAGAAATTATTATTCTTACAATATTCGAAAGTAGTTCACCGAAGACTACTATTTACGACAGATGTAGAATATTTATATTTTAGAGAGGTGTTCCTATGATATATAGAGGGTTCAAATTGGGTATGATATTGCAACTAGCAGTGGGACCTATGTGCTTGTTAGTTTTTAATACTGCAACAAAGCAAGGATTTGTTATAGCACTTTCACTTGTAAGTGCTATTGCATTAATCGATGCAATATTTATATTGTTATCTGGATTCGGGGTTAGTTCAGTCTTAGATAAACCCCATACTAAGATGATTGTTAAAATCTTTGGTGCATGCATACTTACTTTATTTGGAATAAATATTAGCCTAAGTGTTTTTGGAATATCTATATTACCACAAGTTAATTTATTTCAAGATATCACAACCGAATCTATTTTTTTACAAGGTATTTTACTTACAGCATCAAATCCACTCACTATATTGTTTTGGAGTGGTGTTTTTTCTACACAGATTATTGAAAACAATTATAATAAGCAAGAAATCTTGTGGTTTGGTGTTGGGTGTGTATTAGCCAGTATTTTATTTCTTACTTTTACTGCTATGATAGGATCTTTTGTGGGAAAATTTATCAATGAACAATTTCTAAATGTTTTAAATTTTTCTGTGGGTATTTTTATTATCTATTTTGGATATAAGCTTGCTATAAAAAAAGTTTGAATTCTCATTGTTAACATAGTCTTCAAATTGAAGCTGATAGAGACTTAGGAAAAATGTGATATAGATTTATTATCAGAAAGATCTTAGCATTGAACATATTGGGTATGTCAAGAGGAGACGCCATTTATGTACCCCTCTAGACTACGTATTAGCAAGCAACTATGGTAATATGATACATAAATAAATTAGGTAAAGAGCACATTGGGAGAGATATGAAAGGAGTCAGGGTGATCCGAAGTCTTCCTCCATCTTTTCTCAATATAAAAAGAGCAAGCGTATGTAGATACTAAAAATACAGGGGGAGATTGATTATGAAAGAATATAAGTATCAGGTAATATCTTATATAGCATTAGGCGCAATTCTAGGTAGTTTAGTAGGAATTATCCCGTTTTTTAGGTTGTTAGTTATTGCAATAGCCTTAGGAATCTTAGTAGGCCTATTAAATATGTTTATAATAGGCGTTTTAAAAAACAATAGTGAAAGAAAATAGAAGTATATAGTTATGAATAGAAAGTATGGTTGTATAAAACAATATCAAGAATTTTTTTTGATATAAGTTTTTAATGCCTTAATGACTAAGATTAGAATATAGGTGTTTAATCCTATAAAGCCTAGAAAGATTAAAAGACCAATAATATAAAATAGTGATACCATTTGCATAATGTATCTCTCCTTTTTTAATATAGAGTATACTATGTAAAGAATATTAATTCAATTCCAATAATACATAATGTTAAGAAATTGAATAACTATAAGTTTTCATCCTTTTTTTGTCAAAAAAATACACCATCCTTTTCTTAATAATAGCAAGAAATAGATAGTGTATAATCTATGAAACCATTTGATTTTCTAAGGCTTTCTATAGTTCTCTAAATAAACCAATGACCTTGCCCAGTATTTTGACTTCCTTTGCACAAATAGGGGCCATGGTATCATTCTCGGGTTGGAGGCGAATATAGTCTTTCTCCTTAAAGAAGCGCTTAACTGTTACCTCATCTCCTAAAAGAGCTACCACGATATCCCCATTGTGAGCACCATCTTGCTGCCTTACAATGATTTTATCGCCATCCAGTATCCCAGCATTAATCATACTGGTACCAGATACCGTCAACATATAGGTCTCTTCATGGCGCACAATATGATTGGGAAGAGGGAAGTACTCTTCGATATTTTCTACTGCCAAAATAGGAACACCTGCTGTGACTTTACCTAGGAGGGGAACAGGACTTACATGGTCAGTTAACCAATCCTCTGTATCATCTAATACCTCAATCGTTCGAGGTTTGGTAGGATCCCGACGAATGTAACCCTTTTTCTCAAGAGTACTTAAATGACTATGCACAGTGGAAGTAGAACTTAAGGAAACTGCTTGGCAAATTTCCCTAACTGAAGGTGGATAGCCTTTACTTTTTAATTCGGTTTTAATGAACTGAAGTATTTTTTCTTGTTTAGCCGTTAATGTATGATCCATAATATCCCTCTGTCTCTACGTATTCTTACTTTATTATAACACAAGTATGTCGAATAAGCAAACATACGTTCTATCTTTAATTTTCTCGCAGTTTTATGATAGAAGCTGCATGTCTTTTTCTGGCGTCATCCATTTGAGCATAGTGCTTTTTGGTGGTATTAACATCTTTGTGTCCCAAAACATCAGCTACTAAATAAATATCACCTGTTTCTTGATAAAGCTGGGTCCCAAAGGTGGCTCTTAATTTATGAGGGGTAATCTTTTTCAAGGTGGTCACTAAGGTGCTATACTTTTTAACTAAAAGCTGAATACTACGTACAGAAAGCCTTTTATGCTGAAGGGATAAGAAGAGAGGAGCATCTATTTCTTTACAAGGCATCTCTTTACGCTCTTTAATATAAGCTCTTAAAAGTCCTTCTACCTCCTTACTGAAATAGAGAATGGTTTCATTCCCACCTTTCCTCGTAATCTTAATCCCATTATGATTAAAATCCACATCTTCTAAATTAAGGCCTACACACTCCGATACACGGATTCCTGTCCCTAAGAGAAGGCCAATAAGGGCTAGATCCCTTTGTTTGGTAAATTGGTGATAAACCTTCTGCTTATCCGTTAAAGCCTCTCCTGACTCCACCACATCTAATAGCCTGGCAATCTCATCTACATCTAGTTTCACAATAGGCTTCTCATAAATTTTAGGCATATCTACAATGGCTGATGGATTATTTTTAATCCGTTCCTGGCGATAGAAGTAGTGATAGAGTGTCTTTAAAGAAGCCAATTTCCTTGCTTTCCCATTTTGACCATTTTGATGGGTATGTAAATCTCTCATGGTTTCCTCTGGCAGGTCTTCCTTTTCATAATAGGCCAGATACTCCAGATAGCCTTCTATTTCTCTAGCTGAAATACTATCTAAATCCTCAAGAGTCATCTCCTGAAGAGAAGAAAGTGATTTAAAACGAGGAATTTCTTTATAGCAGTACTCAAAGAATACCCTTAAATCATAGGCATATGCTAGCCTTGTATTCACACTGGTGGTATGTTCAAGTCCTCTAAAAAAATCAAAGAGATAAGGAGGAAGCTCTTTTAAAAGCTCCCTGGTTTTTATGGTAATATATTTTTTGCGATGATCTTGATAACTCGACATCTAATCTTCCTTCCTTTCCCAACCCTCTAAAGTACTTCGTGAGATAGCCCCAAATAAATTAGCAGCTACCTTAGGCGTATCCCTTTCCAATGTGGAAAGGAGTTGTTTGGTCGTTTCTCTTTTCGTATGGCCATCTACAGGACAAGGACTTTTCACAACAGGTAGCTGCGCTTTTTTAGCAAACCCGCGAATATCCTTTTCTGGTACATAAATAAGAGGGCGAATAATCTCTAAATCCACTTGGTCCATATAAGTAACAGGTGCCATAGTATGAAGACGTCCTTCGTAAAAAAGAGACATTAAAAGGGTTTCATTAATATCCTCCCGATTATGACCTAGTGCAATCTTATTACAGCCCCTTTGCTTGGCTAAGTCATAAAGAGCCCCTTTACGCATTTTCGAACAAAGGGAACAAGGATTTTTTTCTTGGCGCTCCTCAAAAATAATCTGCCCAATAGCTGTTTCGCACACTTCAAAAGGTATTTGTAAAGCTTCTAAATAAGCTCTAACGCCTGATAAGTCAAAGGGCTCTAAGCCAAGAGAAACTGTAATCCCCATAATTTCAAAGGATTTAGGGTAGAAGTGCCTTAAATGACTTAAAGCTAAAGCCAAAATTAAACTATCTTTTCCACCTGAAATACCAATGGCAATCTTATCACCTTCCTCAATCATGTTATAATCCTGTATCGCTCGTCTCGTAGCACTTAATAAATGTTGTAATTGCATGGTGAATCTCCTATCTACTCTTCGTTAAAACCTACTTCTATTATAACCTATTTTAAGCCATTGACAAAAGAGGGAGGTTTATAAGATTTTAATTTATACATATTATTGACAAAAATTATTCATAATACTATAATATAGGAAAATATAAAACAAAGCGTTGACAAGGAGGAGTACATACTCATTGGATAAGCAGAGAGAAGATGGTTGGTGAAAATCTTCATGAAGAGAGTATGGAAGTAGCCTTTGAGCTGTGAAAGGAAAAGGGATTCCTTAGTAGACTTCACCGGAAATTTCTACCGTTAAAAAGAAAGCAGTATCGGATTTATATCTATAAATCCCGCACTGACCAAAGAGCAGATGCCTTTCATCTGAATTTAGGTGGTACCACGGACATAAAACGTTCGCCCTAAGCATATTTAACGTATGCTTAGGGCGTTTTTATATGCTAAAAAAGTGCTACTTTTGTTAAAAACGGCAGGTTTTATATTTTACAATCTAAAGGAGGATGAAATGATGGAAAAACATTATGATGCTTTACGTATTGAAAAAGAAATGCAACAATTTTGGAAGGAAAATAACATTTACGCCTATGATTCAACCAGTAAAAAACAAACCTATTCCATTGATACACCACCCCCAACAGTAAGTGGCGGGTTACACATTGGACATATTTTCTCCTATACTCAGGCGGAAATCATTGCCCGTTTTAAAAGGATGCAGGGCTTTAATATCTTTTATCCTTTTGGCTTTGATGACAATGGTCTACCTACTGAGCGATTAGTAGAAAAGGAAAAGCACGTCTTAGCAAGAGACCTTTCCCGAGAGGCTATGCATACAGAGTGCACTGCTGTTGCTCAAAAATACGAAAAGGAATTCCGTGCATTGTGGGAATCCATGGGCTTTTCAGTAGATTGGAATTTGCAGTATGAAACCATTAATCCTATAACCACCCGCATTTCTCAGCGTTTATTTTTAGATCTCGTAAAAAAAGGAAAAGCCTATATCAAGGAAGCCCCTGTACTTTGGTGCACAGAGTGTCAGACTTCTATTGCCCAAGCTGAATTAGAAACCTTTGAAAAAGAAACTAG
>JAEZKI010000296.1 GCA_023415525.1 Bacillota bacterium
ATTTCCCACTTCCTGTAGGCCCTGTCGTCAATATAATCCCATGGGGATTTTTAAGCATATTTCTTACTTTTTCTAAATCGTCTGGATGAAAGCCTAATTCTTCTAAAGTAAATGTACGACCTGTTCGATAGATGAGACGAATAACTGTCTTTTCTCCATAGATGGTAGGCAGTATACTTACCCTGCAGTCCACTTGTTGCCCCTCTACTGTTCTAGACATACGTCCATCTTGTGGTAAACGTCGCTCTGCAATATCTAAGCCTGAAAGGATTTTAATACGAGCCGTGATCCCATTTAAGGTTTCTTTTTTAGTCCGCGTCAGTTCTTGAAGTTGCCCATCTATACGATAACGTACACGTACATAATTCTCAAAAGGTTCAATATGGATATCAGAAGCTCCTTTTAAAATAGAACGCTGAAAAATATTATTCACCAGTTGCACCATGGGGGCATTCTCACTGGCATCTTCTACTTCTTCTACTTCAGCCTGCTTCTGACTATCCTCCTCTAATTGTTTCTCTAATTCAAATACTATATTTTGGGTCTTATTAGAAGCATAGATTTGATTGAGTAGATTATTAATCTCCGTACCCGATGCTAGAATAGGTACTATTTCCATTTTCGTAGAAATTTTTAAATCATCTAAGGCAAACATGTCGAGAGGATCTTTCATAGCTACCTTTAACTTATCCCCATCATACCCTACTGCTACAACTGAATAACGTCTTGCAATACTTTCTGGCACCTTAGAAGCAATAGCATAATCAATCGTATACTTTTCAAGGTCCATATGAGGAATACCTAGTTGAAACTCCAGGGCACCCATCAAGTCCTTTTCACTAAGCATACCTGACTCCGTAATGACTTCTCCTATTCGCCTTCCTGTTCGTTTTTGCTCTTTTATGATCCAATCCAATTGCTCTTTCGAAATCATTCCTGTCTCATATAGTAAATCTCCCAACTTCTTACGCTCTATTTTTTTCATATGTACTCCCAACAAACCTTTCATCCGTTTAATTTACATACAATAAACAGCAAACCATTATTTGAATTAAATGTATTTTCATTATACTATGTAATTGTTTAATAATTCAATAAATTTTATTAAAATCTACTCCTAATTTTTGTGTATTTTTTTGGCATAAAATTTAATATATCAACTTTTTCCACCTTATTTTTAAACATAAATTTGACCTTTATAGGAATTTATGTTAAATTATAACAGAATGTCATTAATTATTATGAATGATCAGGGTAGAGGTGCAAATCTTAAAAGTAACTATATGGAGCTAAGTACGATGAAATATAGCAAAAGGAAGATTTGCCGAAACACACTTTATTACTTGAATAATTTGTGTTGGGACTAAGCAGAATATGTTTAGTACTGTCATGCAAATTCTTGCATGGAGAGCTATCAGGTATCTATTAACAAGACTGTTATATCCTTTTTGTTCTACATAAGCAATGATTGACAGGTTTTACCTGGTACAAACTTATTTTATTAACAAGGAGGATTTTTTTATGCATAAGCGAACTATTTATTACTTTACTTTTTTTCTAGCCTTTCTTTTAACTTTTTCCTTCCCTAGTTTGGGATCTTCTACAGTTAAGTTAGCTCCCACTCTAGCCAGTGAAAACATAGCTTCTGAGAATCACTCTTTACTTCTCACTGAATCTGAGGTGAATGAGGAGGTAAAAGAAGAACCATCCGCCCCTTCCTTAGAAAATCTTCAACATTCCAATGCTAGCTATTTTGGTGTTTTAACCCTTATCCCCCCTGTTGTAGCTATTGCACTGGCTTTTCTAACTAAAAATGTTATTATTTCCTTATTTATAGGTATTTTATCAGGTGCATTTATGCTATCCTTACAAGCGAATGACCTACTTAGAGCTACTTATGGCGCTTTTGAAAAGTTTACATATGTAGCACTTTCTTCACTGGCAGACCCTTGGAATGCTGGAATTGTTCTGCAAGTTTTAACCATAGGTGGACTTATTGCATTGATCTCCAAATTAGGTGGTGCTAAAGCTGTAGCAAATGCCCTTTCTAAACGGGCAAAATCTGCTAAAAGCTCTCAGTTTATTACGTGGCTTCTTGGCCTCTTTATTTTCTTTGATGATTATGCTAATTCACTTATTGTAGGCCCTATTATGCGTCCTGTTACAGGTGCTCAACGTGTCTCAAGTGAAAAATTAAGCTTTATTATTGACGGAACAGCTGCTCCTATAGCTGGTATTATGTTTGTTTCTACCTGGATTGGCTATGAACTTAGCGTCATCCGGGATGGTTTTAGTCAAATTGGTCAAGCTGTTTCACCTTTTAATATTTTCTTGGAAACCATTCCTTACCGTTTTTATAATATCTTAATGCTTTTATTCATTTTATTTATTATTTTCCTCGCCAGGGATTTTGGACCTATGTACCATGCAGAACGTCGTGCACGTTTAACAGGTAAGCTTATTGCTGATGGTGCTACTCCCCTTGCTGGTGATGATATGGAGGATATGAATCCTATAGAAAATGTTACCCTTTCTGTTTGGAATGCCATTATTCCTATAGGTGTACTCATTGCCAGTTCCCTCATTTTATTTTATACCAATGGACGAGCCGCTTTACTTGCAGGTAGTGACGAAAGTCTTATCCACCTAATGACTTCTACCCCCTTTTCCTTTACAGCTATTCGTGAGGCTTTTGGGGCCTCTGATGCCGCTATTGTGCTCTTTCAAGCTGCTCTTATTGCTTCTATCCTAACTATTTTAATGGGCTTCATCCAAAAAGTTTGGTCCATTAAAGATGCTTTAGATATTTGGGTAAATGGTATGAAGTCCCTTTTAATAACAGGTGTCATTTTGATTTTGGCTTGGTCTTTAGCTAGTGTTATTAAGGAATTAGGTACTGCCTACTTTTTATCTCACTTTTTAGCTAAGGCTATTCCTAGTTTCCTACTTCCTTCACTTATTTTTATCTTTGCTTGTGTTATTTCCTTTGCCACAGGAACAAGCTATGGAACCATGGGAATCTTAATGCCTCTTGCTATTCCTATTGCCCATACCGTAGGTGCTGGGTCCTATCCCCTTATTCTTTACAGCATCAGTGCTGTATTGTCTGGCGCTATTTTAGGTGACCACTGCTCACCTATTTCAGATACAACCATTCTTTCTTCTATGGGAGCGGCATCTGATCATCTGGACCACGTTAGAACACAACTCCCCTATGCTATGGTAGTAGGAGTCATTGCTGTTGTAAGTGGCTATATCCCTCTTGGATTAGGCTTCCCTATTATTATCGTTTTACCTTTAGCTATCTTATTGACTTTCTTGATTGTTCGTTTTGTAGGAAAGCCTGTAGATACCCCTTAGTGTATAGAAAAGGTGTAGTTTTTCTTCTAGCCCCTAGCGCTTAGAAGAAAAACTACACCTTTTTATGATGAAGAAATTATTTTTTATCTACATTACATGTTGTATCTACAATATAAAGAGGTCTTCCTTTACTTTCATCATACATTCTTCCAATGTATTCGCCTAATATACCAATAGACACCAGTTGGACGCCCCCTAAAAAGGTAATTACCACCATAAGAGAAGTCCACCCTCTTACGGTAAAAATCCCTGTTGAAAGATAAGCTACCAACGAATAAATCAAAACACCTAAAGATACAACGACTGAAAAAATACCAAGATTAATAATAAGTCTTAAGGGCTTAGATGAAAACGAGAAAATACCATCTAGGGCAAAATGAATCATTTTCTTTAAGGGGTATTTGGTTTCTCCTGCCAAACGCGCTTCCCTCTCATATTCTAAAGGTATTTGTTTAAATCCAACCCAAGCCACTAACCCTCTTAAAAACCGATTGTGCTCAGGCAAGGACTTAATCACATTAGCTACCTTACGATCAATCAGACGAAAATCACCTGTGTCTACAGGAATAGTCACATCAGTAAGCCATCCTAATAAACGATAAAAGAGTTTAGCTGTTATGAGCTTAAACCATGTTTCTCCTTTGCGCCTTTTACGTTTTCCATAAACCACTTCATTTCCTTCTCCCCAGAGTTCTAGCATCTTTGGAATGAGTTCAGGTGGGTCCTGTAAATCCGCATCAATAATGACAAGAGCATCTCCCGAAGCATAGTCAATACCACAGGATACAGCTGCTTGATGTCCAAAATTTCTTGAAAAGCTTATGACTTTAACTTTCTTATTCTGTTCTGCCTTTTCTAATAAAAGAGGAAGGGTTTGGTCCTTACTTCCATCATTTACAAAAATAAGTTCATAGTCATAGTTTTCCTCCCTATCCATTACTTGGGTTAAACGACTATAACATGCTTCCACAATTTTTTCTTCAAAATACATCGGTATGATAATCGAAATCAATGATTTCATATGAGTCTTCCCCTCTATACAGTTGGTATCTTTTTCCTCTATCTTAAATATTGCATTTTTCTCCTCATATTATACCATATTTAACTATTTTTTCATTAATGAGTATAAATAAACCAAAAAGGTGCTTACCTTTTGCGTCTTTTCGCCAGGTAAACACCTTTT
>JAEZKI010000354.1 GCA_023415525.1 Bacillota bacterium
GGGAAAATACACCCACTGATCATAGAGAGTGTCGTCATACAAGTTGCAGAAACAAGCTGATAGGTCTCCGTATGGGAGGTAAGCACTAAAATAAAAAAACTTATGCCCAGGCCTACTATACTAAGTACTATGCCAATTCCAATAAAGGCCATAAAACTTATAGAAAAAGAGAGCTTAAGTCCTTTCATTAGAAGCTCTTCTGCTATGATTTGTGCTAATAGAATAATAAGAGCGCCACCTAGGTGTCCTATAATATATTGGCTTTTCTTAAGACTAGTCGTCATTATTTTATCATAAACCCCAGATTCTTTCTCTTCCAAAATAACCTGAAGTGTTTTACTACAAGTAAACAAAAATATCATTACAAACATTGCATACGCTTGTATCTTCAGACCTTTTTGTTGCCCCTCCCCTTCACTTCTTGCTTCAGCCTTCCCTTTAGAACCTCCACTAAGCTGTTCTAAAGCTTCATCGATCTTCTCTGTTATATCTCTTGTAAAGTCATTCTGTTTTTTGAATTTTAAAGTCATTCCCTTTTCTCTATGCGCTATAGCCTCTCGTAAATTACTTGTTTCGATAGAGCAAATCGCATCTAACTGGCCTCCTTCTAATCTTTGCAAAGCCACATGCTCTGGTTCAAAGGATAATTCTATCCCTTCTAAGTATTTTAAAAATAAATCTCTATCAGCACACTGCTTTTTATCGATTATATTTACTCGGTAAGACTTAGGATAAAGTTGGGCTTTAAAAACACCCGCAAAAAGAAGAGTAACTATAATAGGTACACAAAAGAATAACCCTGCTAGTGGCCTAGAAAAAAATTGTTTAATATGTTGTTTAGTAATGACCCAGCATACTCTCATTTTCCTTCTCCCCATTTTTTATTTCTGAGTTGCCATAAAGTGGCTAACCCTAAGGAAACAGAACCTATCCCTAATGTTATTCCCATAAGTTCCCCCATCTCTTGCACTTTCCCTAACCTACAAATATCTAAAATGCCTTTGGTAATGTAGGTAAAAAAAGAAAAGGAGCTACTTTCTTTAAAGCTTATGAGCCCTGGCGTAAATCCTCCTGAACTAAAACCTTCTATCAAAATCAAAATAGTAACAACACTTGAGGCAATCATTTCATCTTTAATAACTATTCCTATGGCCATTCCTATGGCTGTGGCCATCATACTGCAACATAATAAAATAACAAATAGCTGTCCTACATGATTGCTTAAGCCTAAACTAAAAAAGCTTTCAAGACATACACTCACAACTATCCCTTCTAATAAGACCACTAAAAGGCTCCCTAGAAATTCTCCTATATAGATACTCAGCTTTGAAACAGGCGCTACCAAAATCCTCTTTCCTATGTTCTTTCGCAAATAATACACTTGGGTTAAACTATGTTGGCTTTGAAATAGGATAGAAAAGACTAACATAGTGGCTGCTATTTGACTTGCTGGGCTACTAAAATCTCTTACAGGCTTTACTGATTCTAAAAAAGAGAGGGAATAGATTTTGCTTGAAATCTCTTCTTCTGTTATGTCTTCTTGTAGCTCATATTTTTTCCCTTGTTCTTCTAGAGCTTCCATATTTGAAAAAACAACTACAAATAGGCTGGCAAGCACAATAGGAAAAACCAACATAAAAGTAATATAGTTCCTCTTAGCAAAAGTCCTTTTTAAACTATTCTTCATCAATACATATGTTTTCATCCTAATCCCCTAATCTCTTAAATTACGTCCTGTAAGCCCTAAAAACACATCCTCCAAATTAGGTGTTTGATTCCTTACCTCCATCACCACACATTCCCTTTCTACTAGGTAACTAAGTATACTGTCTAAACACATGATGCCTTTTTTAGAAGTCACTTCAATGGTATTATCTATAAAGCGCAGACTCTCTACTCCCTTTATGGCTTGGAGAACCTTTTCTTCTACTCTTTGTATATAGGCTACATGAATCTGAAATCTATTGCTATCACTAATAATAGCCTTTAATTCTTCCTTTTCTCCCTCTGCTATACACGCTCCCTTATCAATAATAGCTAGGCGGTTGCAAAGCTTTTCAGCTTCCTCCATATAATGAGTCGTATAGATAATCGTTGTTCCCTTATCATTAAGCTCTTTAATGGCTCCTAAAATATGCTTTCTGGATTGAGGATCAATGCCTACAGTGGGCTCGTCCATAATAACTAACTGTGGCTTATGGGCAATAGCACACGCTATATTTAACCTTCTTTTCATTCCTCCTGAAAAACCACTAACTTTATCTTTCATGTGTTCTTCCAAGCCTACAAATGCTAGTGCTTCCAATGTTTTCTTTTTTACCTCTTTGCCACTTATGCCATAAAGGCTTACAAAAAAATGAATATTTTCATAAGCAGTTAATTCCTCAAAAAGTGCCAACTCTTGAGGAACGATTCCTAAATTCTTTTTAATGCTAGGAATATCCTCCCGAGTATCTCGCCCAAAAACCTCTATCTTTCCCTTATCTTGCTTTAACAGTCCACATAAAATATGGAGAGTTGTACTTTTCCCTGCTCCATTAGGTCCTAAAAGTCCATAAATCTCTCCTTCTTCTACCCCTAAGTTTAAATTATTAAGTGCCACTTTTTCTCCAAAACTTTTATAAATCCCTTTTATCTGAACAATTTTCATCTCTTCTCCCCTCCATACTTAAGATAGCAAATAGCAATCTGAGTACGATGGGTTAGATTCATCTTCGTTAAAATGGAGGTAATATAATTCTTAACTGTCCCCTCAGAAATATAAAGCTTACTGGCAATCTCCTTATTAGAAAGCCCCTCTGCTATACTCTCTACAATTTCTTCTTCCCTTGCCGTAAGTTCATAAACTTCCATATTGTGGGAAGACGCCTTTAATTGGCTATTTAATTTATGGACTACTTCTTTTTCAAAGGCACCATTGCCAGCAAAAACAGCTTTAATAGCTGCTAGTATTTTATCGGGTGTACTATTTTTAAGTACAAAGCCTGCTGCTCCATTACTAATAGCTTCCCTTATGAGTTCCTCTTCATCAAAAGTAGTTAAAACCAATACTGGCAACATTTTCTCTTGCCTATGTAAATATTTAAGGAGTTCTATTCCATCCATTATAGGCATCCGCAAATCCAGTAACAAGATATCTACATTCTCCTTCTCCAGAAGGCTCAAAGCTTCCTTTCCATTAGCTGCTGTCCCCACCACTTCAATCTGTGGATCTGCTCCTATAATAATTTTAAGGCTTTCCCTAATGAGGGTATCATCATCCACTATAGCTAGTCTCATCTCTTTCCATCCTCTCTATAATCATAATAAGTTCAAAGCCCTCTTCTGCATTAATAAGAAGCCTTCCTTGAATAGCCTGTAACCTCTCCTCCATTCCAATAAGTCCCATTCCTTTTCTATAAGAAGCTATGACTTTTCCATTATCTTTAAACTGTATGCGAATAATTTGATTTAAAACCTCTAGCCTCACCTTAAAATAATCTGCATTAGAATATTTCATAAGATTTGTTATAGCTTCTTGCAGGTTTTGTTGAATAACATACCAAATGTCGGGTCCAATAGCGCTCATATCCCCTACCATTTCTAGGCTTGTCTCTACTCTTTGGCTCTGCTTCAAATCTTCTAAAAGCTTCCTTATTTGGCTTAAACCTAATTCCACTTGTTCAGGTTTTATATTTCTTAAAGTAATCCGAATATCTTCCATACCTATTCGCAAATTACTAATACTATTTTCTAACAGCTTTTCTCCTGTCTCTTGGTCCGTGGGCCACACTAGCTTAACCGCCTCTAACTGCATAATATTAGCTACCAATACATGACCTAATTTATCATGAAGTTTTTGAACTAAGCGATTTCTTTCTTGCATCTTGGTTACCTCTTTAATATGCCCTGCCTGTAGTTCTACGGCTATTAGCTTCTGTTGTAAGGCATAAAGTTCTTCTCGTACCTCTTCATTAGCTCCCTTTATTTTCCTTACTTCTTTCTCATAATAATGGACACTACTCATTAAAAGGCCAATAAGTAAGTAAAAAATCAGTTGCTCTCTAAGCAAATCACCTCTCATTACTTCATAACCTATAATTACCAATAAACCAGCCATAAAAGGCCATTTCTTGCTCTTATAAAGCCCTAATTCAATACACTGCATTATAAAAAGAATGCCAAATTGGCTAGAAACACCCATAAATGCCCCTAATAGAAAAAGACAATCTATGCTATATAAGCCATTATGTACCTTTCTACTATTCACAATAACATTCATTAGATAGATTATAAGATGGCAAAGAATAATCCCCATGAATAGCCAGCTATATTCATCATTAAATGCTACTCCACTATATAAGGTATATAAGCTTATTAAGAGCTGTACCAGTGTATAAATGCTAGCCATTACTTTCTCCTTTGTTTTACACTTCTTTTTTGTTTTATATTTCTTTTTTATTTTATATTAACTTAAATTTTTTGTTAATCCAATCCTAAACACTCAACATTAAGAAAATATTCACGATATATAAGATAATACTATTTTTAGGAGATGATAGCCATGGCTCTTTCTATTAGTCAGTATACCGCTTTACTTCCGTATAACCATTCTAGTCTTAACTCAGTTACTTCTAGTGGACTCATACAGTCAAGTCTCTCAAATTCTGCTTTAAGTTCCACTTTAAGTTCCCTTTATGCCAATGATTTTTCTGGTTCTATTACAGACTATGCTTCTGCTTATAGCCAAACTACCAGTGATTTCTTACAAAAATATAATAGTTCCTTTAATGACCTAAAAACCAGTAGCAACACGTTATCCCATTTAAGTAATTCAGATGATTCCTCAAAAACATTAGAAGGTGTTAAAACCTTTATAGAGGACTATAATAATAGCCTTTCCTTTACAGCTCATTATGCCGATAGTAACTCCCGTATCCATCTTACTCAAAAGGTTTTATTAAACGTTGGTGCGTCCAATAAGAG
>JAEZKI010000356.1 GCA_023415525.1 Bacillota bacterium
TTGGTGCAGTAGAAGATAAAGAGAATCATGTTTTTTGGGGAGCACAGCTAGCTAGTAATTCGTCTTGGCAGATGGAGCTTTCAAGGGAAAATGACTGTTATTCTTTTTCAGGGGGAATAGCTGACTGTGAGTTTGGAAGCTGGTGGAAGGATATAAAACCTGGAGAGAGTTTTAAAGCACCTAAGGCCTTTATCAGTACAGCAAAAGGAACACTAGATGACCTATGTTATAACTTAACAGAAATGCATCATAAGTATGTGGATCAACAGCCAGCCTCAGAACAAACCCTGCCCATTTTGTTTAATGATTGGTGTACCACTTGGGGAGATCCAAACCATGATAAAATAGTAGCTATAGCCAAAAGGATGCAAGGAAGTTCGGTTAAGTATATAACCATAGATGCAGGTTGGACAGATGTGATCCCAAACTCTTTTGGGCAAGGAGGAAATGGGGATTGGGAATATTCAACGAAGAAGTTTCCAGATGGTATTATTGCTACCTCTCGTGAAGTGCAGAAATTAGGATTTAAGTTGGGGATTTGGTTTGAATTTGAAGTGACCACCAAAGGGGCAAAGGTATTTGAAAAAGCTTATGATAAGATGCACCTTAAAAGAAATAATGAGCTCATTGTAACAGGTGCTGACAGGAGTTTTTGGGATTTTAGAAATGCAGAGACCATAGCCTACTTAAAAAATAAAGTCATCGATTTTCTTAAAGCAAATGAGATAGCGTATCTAAAGGTGGATTATAATGGTTCCATAGGGATAGGTTGTGATGGAGCAGAAAGTTTAGGAGAAGGATTACGTCAACAAATGCAGGCTGTAAAAGGCTTTTTTAAGATGCTTAGAGAAGAAATACCTGATTTAATTATTGAGAACTGCGCTTCAGGTGGGCATAGGCTTGAGCCATGTATGATGGATATAACAGCTATGAGTTCTTTTTCTGATGCCCATGAATGTGATGAAATCCCTTACATTGCTGCCAGTTTACACAATCTTATCCTGCCACGCCAAAGTCAAATATGGGCAGTCATTAACCCAGAATATTCGAAGCAAACTTTATATTACCGTTTATCTTCAACTTTTTTAGGTCGTTTTTGCCTTTCAGGAAATACGGAGGCCTTGGATGAAGAGCAGTGGCAGATTATAAAAGAAGCTATGGCATTTTACGAAGCATGTAAAATGATTATCAAATATGGTAAAACAGTTATTTATGGAAACAGGTCAAACAATACCCGTCATCCAGAAGGTACACAAGCCGTATGGCGACTAGACAGAGAGCAAAAAAAGGGTTTATTAGTTTGTCATGGATTTAAAGAAACAATGAAGCAAAGGATAGAAATTACCCTTCCAAATGGAAACTGGGAGATAGAAAAAGTTTTTGGTGAAAAATGTCCACTTCAAATCGTTGAAAATGTCTTAGTTATAGATCAGGTACAAGATTTTAGTGGTTTTGCTTGTATTCTAAAAAGTTAAGAAACAGACTATTTATTTTTAAAAGATTGCTCTTAAATAACCTAGATGATCCAATCTACATGCCTATGTAATAGGAGTGAATAGAGAAAGAAGAGACTCAAAAGGGAGTGCTACAGAACGAATGATTCGTTTGTAGCACTCCCTTATTGCGAGAGAAGCTCTAATATTTGACTGTATAAAGGACTGGCATTCTTTTCCCATTTGTTACAAAGTTCAATGGCCTGCTTTTTAGAACCTACATTGATACTTAGTTCCATGAGGGTCGAATTATTTTCTGTTACCTTGCAATGCACCATATATTCATTGTCTTTATGGGGGAGATATTCGGCATGAATATCTAATTCACTTTTGAATTTGCGCCAACTTTGTTGAATGAGTAAATCCAAATCCTTTTTTGTAAAGTCAGGTATTCTAGAAGAAAAGAATTCTAAGGTTTGTGACCCTTTATCAGTAATCTCAAAGTAAGAAGTATTATTCTGCTTAGACGTTGTTATGAACGTAGATTTTTCAAGTTCATTTAGGTACTGTTGAAGGGAAAAATAATTCGTATACCCTTTGTCTAACATAATCTCAGTTATTTGAGAGAGGGAAAGGGGCATTTTTACTTGAGATAAAAGATAAAGTATGATGAGTTTATTAACGGTAAAATCTTCATGGGTATTAATCATAGCTTTCCTCCTCACACCATTTATTTACATTGTATATTAAATTAGCCATAAACTCAATATTTGTTTACAATTTCCCTTGATAGATGTCATGTAATTTCAAATAATGATTTAAATCATTAAGCACTTTTTTCTTATTTTTAGTCCACAGGGGAGCCAAAAGATGTTCACCTGCCCCATCTCCAGTGACACGATGGATAACAAAATGAGGAGGAAGTAGGCGAAGGACCTCACCTAGAACCATGATATATTCCTCTTCTGTAAGAAGAGGGAAGGGCTCCTTTTGGTAGAGTTTACCAAGGGGTGAGTTGTCTAAAACATGAAGCATATGCAGTTTAACCCCTTGAAGTGGTAATCCAGCAAGGTATTTGGCTGTAGTGAGGTAGTCTTCTAGGGTTTCACCAGGTAAGCCTAAAATAACATGAACCACTATTTCAATCCCTTGGGCAGATAACTGATCAACAGCTTTTTCAAAGCAAGCCAAATCATAGCCTCTATTCATAAACTGAGCAGAGGCTTCTTTTGTTGTTTGAAGACCTAGCTCCACCCAAAGATGGGTACGATGGTTTAGTTCGGCAAGATAAGAAATAACATCTTCCCCAAGACAATCTGGCCGCGTAGCAATAGAGAGTCCAACAATATTAGGAAAAGCCAGAGCTTCTTCATATTTCCGTTTTAGCACTGCCAAAGGGGCATATGTATTGGTATAGGACTGAAAATAAGCCATATATTTGGTGGAATGAGGCCATTTATGGCGAAGAAGATGAAGGGCATCGGTAAGCTGCTCTGTAATACTGAGTTGACAGTTAGGTGTAAAATCACCACTTCCCTCTGCACTACAAAAAAGGCAACCTTTGGAGGAAAGTGTACCATCTCGGTTAGGACAAGTAAATCCTCCATCAATGGAAAGCTTAATCACTTTCTCACCATGCCTTTCTCTTAAAAAACGATTTAAACTGTAAAAACGCTCTGATTTGGTCATAAGTACCTCTTTTAATGAGTTATAGTCAAGTCTTATAAAGGGAAAAATAGCTTATAAGTATAAGATAATATAAGCTTAATAACTTATATTATCTTATAGAAATTAGTGGATTGCAAGGAGCATCTCTTCTTTGCGTAAGCGAATTTCTTCACAGGTTTTTAGAACATCTTCCCACTGAGCATCTGTGG
>JAEZKI010000379.1 GCA_023415525.1 Bacillota bacterium
TGCTAGAATAGGCTGCAAAATTTTCAATGTTAAGCTCATAGCAATCAGGTGCTGTTCCAGACGCCACTCTTGTTTGCATTTGTGTAAAGTAATCATCATAACCCACTGTTTCTATTTCTACTTTAATATTAGGAAACTCTTTTTGAAACTCCTTATACATACTGGCTAAAACTTCTTCTTTGCCACCTGCTGCATTAAAGTTACAAAAAGTAATAGTCACAGGTTGCTCTTCTTCTCCTGGTTGGGTCTTTTCTACTTCCTTGTTAACTTCCTTATTTGTTTCACTCTTTTCATTGCTTAAAGTGGCATTGCCACATGCTGCAAGAGAAATGGCCATACTGGCTGTTAGTGCTAAAGCTAAAATCTTATTCATTATGTAACCCCCCTATAATTATAAGTTTTCAATTTAAACGTTTAAATTCCATTTAAAAAAATAAACTTTAAGAGATAAGCTTTTAACAGGAGTATCTATAAAGTTATTTTTATTGATTTAAACGTTTAAATAAAGTGTAAACCATTTCTATGTAACTGTCAAGTATTTTTTGACTATATTATATATATAATTAAATTCATACTTTAAAGAAATATATGACAGATTGGTTTCTTCCAGTCTTTTTTCTGTAAGAGGTAATCATACACTAACTATTCATTTGATTTTCAAAGGCTTCATGGACATACCCTCCACCCTTTTTGAGGCTTATACAAAACTAAAAAATATAGGCTCCTAATTAGATAAATCATTCAGCTTATCTGATCTAAACGAGGGCTTATTAAAATGGGTTCAAAAACCCAGTATTCTTTTTCAAATGCTGTAAACGCATTTTATAAATGGTGCCTTGGGCTACATGAAAAGGCCAGTGAAGAGTTTTTGTATTTAAAAGCTGCAGTTGACCCTGTTCTAGACGTCTTTCTATGTCCACTAGTCCTTGATAAGCCCCTTGGATGGTTCCTAAATGGCCTATCTTTCCTTCTTCACATCCTATAACTATTTCACCTCCTGTGGTATCTAATACAAGCTGATTGAAACGCACTATCCCTTCATCATTTATGGCTATAATCTGATTCCTAACACTGCTTTCTTCTTGAGCAATAGCTTGTAATATCACTGTCCAAATCCATTCAAGCATTGAAAAAAGTTGGCTATGAACGCCTACCACTACACTTTTTTCATAGGTTTCTCCTAAAGAAAATTCTCTTTTACTTAGTCGAGCTTGAAAGGTATGTAAAACCTCCTGTGCCTTGTAAGCTAATAGTTGGCTATCGATTTTTCCTCTTTGCCTTTGCACTTCCCCTATTAAAAAACCAGCATAGCTTCTGTAATCCTCTTCACTTATACCTACAAAATCTATCACTCTGTAGCTTATACTCTTACATTCTTTAAGGCCATAACGTGTTAATGCGGCTTGCATTCCCTTTTCATCTTTATCTAATAAAACAATAGACGAAAAGTGTTGGGCTAGACACTGAAGGTCTATATCCTGACAGCTTCCAGCTCCCCAAATAGCTAATGTTCCCTCAGGTTTTAAATTGTCCATTAGATAGTGGGTCAGCTGTTCGCGATAAGCTTGCCACTCTTTAAAAGCATGGGGTAATTTTTGAAGTGCTACTAACTGGTCATATAAATTCATCGTTTTTTCCATTCTTAAAGCTTATATTTAACTAATTTTTTATCAATAGCTTCTACCTTTGAAGTTAGTTCACTGGCAGCTACTTTTAATTCATTCATAGTAGACATTTGGTCTTGAGCTGTGCTTGCTACTTCTTGCGTGTAAGCTGCTGTGGTCTGGGCAACTGCTGAAATAGCTTCTACCGCTAAAACAACTTGATTCTTATCTTGATTTACTTTGTTAATCGCCTCATCTGTGGCTACAATCTTATCAACAATGAATTGAATACCTGTGGCAATTTCCTTAAAAGCCTTGTCTGTTTGGCTAACTGCTTGTTCCTCTTCCTTTGTTGCACTCTCCACAAGATTCATGGCCTGAACAGCTTGATCTGCTTCAGTATAAATATCTCCTACAAGGCTTCTAATTTCATCTGTAGATTGTCTACTTTGATCCGCTAATGTACGAATTTCTTCTGCAACTACTCCAAAACCTCGTCCTGCTTCTCCTGCACGAGCCGCTTCTATGGCTGCATTAAGAGCTAAAAGATTAGTCTGACTAGCAATATTTTCAATAGAATCTACAAAAACAGCAATATTTCGGAGCTTTTCATTTAAATTTTTAATAGCTACTGAAATCTCTTCTATAGAATCTCTTGTTTTTTCTGTTTTATGACAAAGGCTATTAAGGGAGTGACTTCCTTGTTCACTTAAGTCTGTTACTTCCTGCGTTGCCTCCATCATACTCCTACAATTGGCATTAGTACCCTCAATTGCTTTAGATAATGTTTCCATCATGGCTTGACAATTTTGACTTTGTGAAGCTTGCTCTGTAGCACCCTTTGCAATATCTTGTAGTGTGACACATATGCTATCCATAGCTAAAGCTGTTTGGTCTGCTCCCCTATGTACCTTTTCACTTGAACTAACAATAGAAGTAACCATATCAAGGCTAGAGGCAATAAGCCCTTTAAACTCATCAAGTACTTCTCCCATTATGTTAGCTAATGCTGCAAAAACTTTATTATCTTGATAATTCTTCAACTCAGAAAGAAGAGTAAAATCACCTTTCTTAATTTGTTCAATTCCTGTTCCATATTTCGTAATAAGCCTTTTTATAGGCAGTGAAAAAGCCAATGCACTCAATCCTATAATAAGTCCTAGAAAAACGGTAAGCACTATACTTTTCCCCCAACTTCCTACAATAATACGCGTAATAGTTAAAAAGATTAGGGCTGACACTCCTAAACTAATTAGTAATAGAACTCTCATATAGTCCTTTACTGTTTTCTTATTAGATGCTAATGACTTCATATGCTTTCTTCCTTTCTCTAGTTATTTCTAAGTGATTTATTCCATTATTTTATTATAAAAAAATAATAAGTAGTTATTATGTATTTTGATAATTTTTTATCATAAAAAAACAAGCAAGAACTATGTCCTCACTTATTTTTAACTATTTTTATACTGTTTTTGGTTTTGATTTCTTTTTAGAGTTTTTCTTTACATTACTCATCACATAGCAGAGTGGACTTGCAACAAAGATTGAAGAATACGTCCCTGCAGCAACCCCTATAATAAGTGGAAAAGCAAATTCTTTTACAGAATCTGTTCCAAAAATAAAGAGTAATACAATCATAACCAGAGTGGTAATGGATGTATTAATAGAACGTGTTAAAGTTTGAGTAATACTACTATTAATA
>JAEZKI010000417.1 GCA_023415525.1 Bacillota bacterium
CCTTACAAGTGAGAGGATGGGATTGATTGATGGAAAAGTATAATCTTTCAAGATTGAAACGGTGTATGTTAAGAGCAGACAGGGGAGAAGAATTGACGATTGCCTTTTTAGGAGGCTCTATCACACAGGGAAGCCTTACCACAAAGCCGGAGAATACCTATGCCTGGCAGGTCTTTTCCTGGTGGAAAAAGTCATTTCCAAAAGCACGTTTTAACTATGTGAATGGAGGGATTGGAGGAACCACATCCCACTTCGGAGTGGCAAGAGTTGTAGCAGATGTCCTCATGTATCAACCCGATTTTGTCATCGTGGATTTCAGTGTGAATGATGAAGCTAACGCATTTTTTCAGGAGACTTATGAGGGATTAGTGCGTAGGTTGCTTCAGTGGAAATCTAGGCCGGCAGTCCTTCTATTAAACAATGTCTTTTATGACACGGGTGAGAATGCCCAGAAGTATCACAACGCTGTGGGCACATGGTATCAGGTACCTCATGTCAGTATTAAAGATACCTTGTATAAGAAAATGAAGCAGGTCCAATATGCCACAAAAGAGCTGACCCCTGACGGACTGCACCCCAATGACCTGGGGCATAGGCTTGTTGCAGAAGAAATCAATGTCTTTCTGGAAAAAGTAAAGAGTCATATGTTGGAGGTGGAAGCAGAAAATGCGTTACCAGTTGCTATGACCACAAATGCCTATGAACAGGCAGAAAGGCTGACCATCCGTGAGTGTGTCCCAAAGCTTTATGGATTTCATGCAGATTCAAAAGAGAAAACAGGACATTTAGATTTCTTTAAGAATGGTTGGATTGGGAGGCATCCGGGGGATAGGATTTTTTTTGAGGTAGAAGCTTCCTGTATTGCTGTCCAATACAGAAAGACGATACAAAGACCTGCGCTACGGGCAAAACTTATCCTGGATGGAAGTGAGGAACAAATGGTACTACTGGATGGAAATTTTGAAGAGGACTGGGGGGACTGCTTGTACCTACAGCCAATTTTGCATCATGGGGAAAGAAAGATACATACGGTAGAGCTTGTAGTTCTTTCAGACACAGAGAAACAGGCCACACCCTTTTACCTCATGTCATTAATTATTGCATAAAAAAGAAATAAAAATAACTTCAGATGCTTGAGTGATCTGTGACCTGAACCACCCCTTATGTGGGTGGTTTTGTTTATGAGCTAAGAGATGAAAGTATTCCTCTCTTTATACCATTAGGCATTTAATTTAGAATAAGTGAGTTACTTTAATTAAGGTTTAATAATATAAAATGCAAAAAAATATACAAATAATAGATAAAAAATAAATAGTTATTGTGAAAAATAGAAGAGATAAGGTATAATTAATTTAAAATGTTTTTAATATGTAAACTTTTAGTTTTAGCCAAAAGGATAAAGACCATTCATTCTATTTATAGGTAGGAGGTGTGTGAAGGCATGTACAAAATAGTCTTAATTGACGATGAAAATATTGTGAGGAGAGGAATTAGAGATTTAGTACAATGGCAAGAGTTAGGGTTGGAAATGGTAGGGGATGCAGAAGATGGGGAGAAGGGGCTAGAGCTAATACGAAACGTTTCGCCTGATATTGTGTTCTTGGATATAAATATGCCTAAGATGGATGGTCTTACCGTAAGTAAGATTGTAAGAGAGTCCTATCCTCACATAAAAATAGTTTTAATAACAGGTTATGATGAATTTAGTTATGTTAGAGAGGCCCTGAGATTAGGTGTAGAGGATTATATTTTAAAACCTATTACAAAGGTGGAAGTAGAAGCCCTTTTGAAAAAGCTTATTAGTAAATTAGATGAAGATAAGGTAGATGAGTCCGAGCAACTTAAAATGCGTCAAACTATTAAAGAATCCAATGCCTTACTGAAACAGTATTGCATAGAGAACATTCTTTTTGATGATCTTGAAGAAAACCTTATTCGAAGGAAATGTGATCGAGCACAGATTCCTTATGACAAGGTGTGCTACGGCCTAGCACTTTTTGATTATGATATGCCTATTAAAGGGGAAGAAGATAACCAAGAACTTACTTATTTTGCCATTAAGAATGTCTTAAATGAGATGATTGAAGCAGAAGGTAAAGGGATTGCTCTTGAATTAGAAGGCAAGAACGCTGTTCTTTATTTAGGAGAAGAAGAGGATGAGGACACTTATCATCGTTATTTAGCAGCTCTTAAGCAAACCATTACCCAGGTATTAGATATTACCCTTACCATTGGTGTAGGTAATTTAGTAAAATCTTTAGGTGAAATGACTATTTCTTATAAACAAGCCCGAGAAGCCCTTTTAAATCGTTTTTTCCTAGGGACTAACCTTATTATTACAAAACAAGCCTATACCCGTTTTCTAAGCACCTCTAGTAAAAATCAATGGTTGGAGTGGGAAAAGCGTCTTGTAGAAGCTATTAATGAACAAGAATCCTTTGAGAAGGTATTAGAAGAAATTGTGGCCTATATGGAAAAGAGTGGCTTAAAACAAGAAGAATGCCAAAATATATGGAACATTTTGGTGGGAGCTATCCTCAAAAGATTTATTCAGTTGGATGAAACCATCATTCAGCTCTTTCCTAATACCTTAGATATAATGGGGGAAATTCAAAATAAAAAAACAATTCAAGTCATTAGTATGTGGGTGATGGCTATTTATACGAAGTGTCAAAGTTATATTGAAGAGCAAGTGACACCCAATAGACTCTACATAAAGAGCATTATTCGGTTTATTGAAGAAAAATATCATGTACCAGAACTTTCTATCACCATGGTTTGCCAAGAGGTACATTTAAGCCCTAGTTATTTTAGTGCCATTTTTAAGAAGGAAACAGGTTGTACGTTTATTCAATATATAACACAGTATCGTCTACAAAAGGCCAAGGAGCTTTTACAATATTCGAATCTTAAAACCTATGAGGTAGCAGAAAAAGTAGGTTATATAGACCCACAGTATTTTAGTACGTTATTTAAAAAGCAGTTTAAACTTACACCTTCCCAGTATAAGAAATTGAAAGGCGGGGAAGACGATGCAAAGGATGCTTAAGACACGTAAGTTAAGAGATAAAATATTTAGTTATTTTCTTGTGCTAAATATGTCCATCATTTTAATTTTAGATGGGTTTTTTGCTTATAAAATTACAAGTATTTCAGAGAAAAATGCCCATAACTATTCTTATGAGATTATTAAACAGCTAGGACGTAACGTAGAATCCTATGTGGAATATATGAAACAAGTTTCCTGGGTACTCTCACAAGACTCTGAGATTCGGAAGATGCTAATGAAAGAAGTGGTAGGACAAGAGACCTACATGATGCCTACCTTAGAACAGTTTAAGGTTAATGCCAATATTTCTAAAGATATCGAGTCCATTATTGTCTTTGGTACCAATGGAGCACGGTTAGTAGATAATGAAAAGTATAAGATTAAGAACTATATCCATGTAGAAGAAATGAGCTGGTATAAAGATGCTATTAAAGCCAATGGGAGCTTTGTGGTTTCACTTTCACATATACAAAACTACATAGAAAACAATGATAAATGGGTGTTTTCTGTAAGTAGAAGTATTGTGGATAAAAACACAGGTAAAGTCTTGGGGGTTATGCTTATTGATATGAGCTATAAAAAACTAGCTGATATTTGTAATCAGATTACATTAGGTGACACAGGGTATGTTTATATCATGAGTCAAAATAAGGAAATCGTTTATCATCCACAACAACAGTTGATTTACTCAGGACTTAAGGCAGAGGATTTATTAAGTGCCCAGCAGCAAGTAGAGGGAAGCTTTATGGAAAAAGAAGATAAGACAAAACTTATTACAGTACATACCTTACAAGAGATAGGATGGACAGTAGTAGGTGTTTCTTATTTTAATGAATTTATGATTTCCATGAGGAGTATTGTGCTCACCATCAGCATCATTTCTTTGATTTGTGTCGTACTTTCTCTCGTAGTGTCTAGTCAAATCGCTCAGGAAGTATCTAAACCTATATTACAACTGGAAAATATTATGTCAGAAGTAGAAAAGGGCGACTTAAGCGTCAATATACAAGTCAGTACCAACACCAAAGAAATTCAAAATCTATCGGGGTCTTTTCGGACCATGCTTATGGAAATTCGCGCTTTGTTAGATAAAATCAAAGAAAATGAAAAGGCCTTGCGTAAAAGTGAACTAAAAGTATTGCAGGCTCAGATTAATCCTCATTTCTTGTACAATGCACTGGATACCATAATTTGGTTAGGTGAAAGAGGTGAAAGTAGTAAGGTCGTATTAATGACATCTGCTTTGGCCAAGTATTTTAGATTAAGTTTAAGTAAGGGAGAAGAGGTGATCTTACTATTTAATGAGCTAGAACATATTAAGTATTATTTACAAATTCAGAAGATTAGATATGAAGATAAACTCAACTATGGTATTCATATAGACCCCAATATTTATAGCTATTTAACCGTCAAGATTGTTTTACAACCCTTGGTTGAAAATGCCATTTATCATGGAATTAAAGATAGAGATGAAGAAGGTTACATTCATATTGAGGGTTATAAAGAAGGAAACAATGTAATTTTAACCGTTCAAGATAATGGAAAGGGGATGACGCAAGAACAAATTGATACGATTTTGACAAGGCCCATTTCCTCAGCTGTTACTAAAGGGGGCGTGGCCATTAAGAATGTCCATCAGCGCATTCAGGTTTATTTTGGGCAAGAATATGGCCTAAAATACGAGAGCCAATTGGGTGAATGGACAAAGGTAATAGTGACAATCCCAGCACTTACAGAATGGGAGGGAAATAGATGAAGCGATATAGAAAATGGCTCATTGGTTTTATTACCATTATGATCATTATAGTGAATATGTTTTTCTTTGGAGTGATTGAATTAAAAGAAAAAGTACCCAATAAGATTGTATTGATTCCAAAATCCACTGATCCAGAGTTTGAGTTTTGGCAAACAGTGAAGCAAGGTGCAGAGCTAGCTGCTAAAGAAGAAGATGTGATTTTAGAAGTAAAGGGGCCTCTTTTAGAAAAAGATATCGAAGCACAAAAACAGGTGCTTAGAGAAGCCATTGATGAAAGAGCAGATATTATTATTCTTGCAGCAGCAGATACCCATGCCCTGGTAGAACTTATTGAAGAAGCAAAGGCCAAAAAACTAATTATATTAACAGTGGATTCAAAAACAGAAGGGGTAGAGGATATCCAACATGTGGCCACCAACAATGTAGAAGCTGCTAAAGCATTAACTCAATATATAGCCAATAATATAGAAGCAGATGGTGAAATAGCTATGGTAAGCTTTGTAGAAGGAACAGGTTCTGCTAAGGAAAGGGAAGAAGGCTATAAAGAAGAAATGAAACACTATCCACAGATTAAGATGCGTCCTACGGTATACTGTGAAGGAACTGTGCAAGGTTCTTATAAGGTAACAAAGAAACTACTCAACCAGTATCCTAACTTAAAGGGAATTGTAGGGGCCAATCAACAATCCACAGATGGCATCTGTGATGCTGTACAAGAATTAGGATTAGCAGGAAAAATAAAGATAGTAGGTTTTGACAGTTCAAATACAATTATTTATGGTCTTGAGAAAAATATCATTGATGCCATTGTTGTACAGAAACCTTTCAATATGGGTTATTTAGCTGTGAAAAATGGATTAGAAGCTTATAGAGGCAAGAAAACTGAACAGTTCATTGATACGGGCTATAAGTTTATTGATAGAGAGACCCTTTATCTTGTTGAAAATCAAAAACTTTTATACCCCATTATCAAATAGTGCTATAAAACCTAAAAAGGCTTTAGGAGCAAGAGAAGAAAGACTCTCAAGCTCCTAAGGCCTTTTATGCTTCTTAAGTGTATGAAAAAGAGAAAAAGAGGATGAGGGCAAGTAGAATTTTCAACTTTTTGAATGGAATATTTGATTAAAATAAGAAGCTAAAAGGGCTAATATAAGACTATAAGAAAAAAGCACAAGAGAAAGCCAAGAACAAGATGGAGGTGATAGGCTTGGAAGAGAGACTTTTAGTAATGGAAGGCATAGATAAATCTTTCCCAGGTGTGCATGCTTTAGATAACTGTCGATTTGATTTGAAAGCAGGAGAGGTCCATGCTTTAGTTGGAGAAAATGGTGCAGGAAAGTCCACTCTCATGAAGATATTAACAGGTGTCTATACAAAGGATAAAGGAACGATTATTTATAAAGGTAAAGAGATACATGTAAATGGTACCAAAGAAGCACAAGAGATGGGGATTTGTATTGTACATCAAGAACTTAATCTCATGCCCCACTTAACAGTAGCTCAAAACATGTTTATAGGACGCGAATTTATGAGTAAGAACAAAGTCTTTATAAATGATGCAGAAGCTAACAAGAAGGCACAAGTCCTTTTTGACAAAATGAATCTTAAGCTAGACCCTAAAATGAAAGTAGGAAAAATTACTGTAGCGATTCAACAAATGGTAGAAATTGCAAAAGCCCTTTCTTTTGATTCTTCTATTCTAGTTATGGATGAACCAACAGCAGCTTTAACAGAGTCTGAGATTGAAGAGCTTTTTAAAATGATTCGTTTACTTAGAGAAAAGGGCGTAGGAATTGTTTATATTTCTCACCGTATGGAGGAAATCAAAAAGATAACAGATCGTATTACAGTCATGCGAGATGGAACTTATGTAGACACTGTGAAAACAGCAGAGGTTGAGATGAGCCAGGTTATCAATATGATGGTAGGGCGAACAATCTTTGAAACAGCCAATGAAAATAACTATACAGATAAAAACAATGTGGTTTTAGAAGTGAAACATCTGAAGCGAGGAAATCAAATTAAAGATGTAAGCTTTAAGCTTCATCGTGGAGAAATCCTAGGCTTTTCCGGATTAATGGGAGCTGGACGTACAGAGGTAGCACGAGCTATATTTGGAGCAGATAAATTTGAAAGTGGAGAGATTTTTGTAAAAGGCAAAAAGGTAAAAATTTCTAAGCCATTAGATGCAGTACAATTTGGAATAGGCTATTTGTCAGAAGATAGGAAACGTTACGGGTTAACATTAGGTGAAACGGTAGAACAAAATATTTCTTTAGCCTCTATTGATAAATATACCAATAAGCTTGGCTTTACTAATATGTGTGGCATTGAAACAATAAGTAAAGAGTATGTTAATAAACTCTCTATAAAGACACCAAGCACCAAACAAAGAACCAGGAATCTTTCGGGTGGTAATCAACAAAAGGTAGTTATTGCTAAATGGCTTTTAAGGGATTGTGATATTTTAATATTTGATGAACCAACGAGAGGGATTGATGTTGGAGCCAAGAGCGAAATTTACAAGTTGCTTTCACAGTTAGCAAAAGAAGGCAAGGCCATTATTATGATTTCTTCTGAGCTTCCAGAGATATTACGTATGAGCAATCGTGTTGTGGTAATGTGTGAAGGGCGTATCACAGGGGAATTAGATATTAAAGATGCCAGTCAAGAAGAAATCATCAAATATGCTACTAAGAGAGAGGCCTAACTTTGGGTACTTTATAGGAGGAGGAATAAATCATGCAAAATGAGGTCAGTAAAAATTCAAAATCAATAGGACTAAAAACCCTATTTAATCCAGCTAGGGCACAAAAATTCTTAGCCTTTGGGGCATTAATCGTGCTACTTATATTCTTTAGTTGTGCATCACCTTATTTTATGACTTTTGATAACGTTGTTTCTATTATGCTTTCTACTTGTGTAAATGGTTTGTTAGCTTTGGGTATTATTTTCGTTATTATAACGGGAGGGATTGACTTATCTTTAGGAACAACAATGACCTTTTCATCGGTTATTGCAGGAGTAATGATTACCAATTTAGGAGCGCCTCTATGGTTAGGAATCTTAACGGCTATTGCTGCAGGGGCTCTATGTGGAACAATAAACGGTACACTTATTTCTAGGCTGAAATTACAACCTTTTATTGCTACCTTAGGTATGATGATGATGACTAAGGGACTATCCCTTGTTTTATCTGGTACGAAACCTATTTACTTTAGTGATACACCAAGTTTTAGAAAGATTACAGTAGGTTCTTTTATTAAATTTGGAGCAGAAGGTAAGTATAGTATCCCAAATGGCATTCTTATATTCTTTGCAATGGCTATTGTAGCTGCCATTATTTTAAATAAAACAAAATTAGGAAGATATAACTTTGCTATTGGTAGTAATGAAGAAGCCACAAGGCTTTCCGGTGTTAATGTAGAGAAATGGAAGACAACGATTTATGCTTTATGTGGATGCTTTGCAGGTATTGCAGGAATTGTTATGGCAGCGAGACTTGACTCTGCGCAACCAGCCTTAGGGCAAGGATATGAAATGGATGCCATCGCTTCTGTTGTTATCGGAGGAACCTCTATGTCAGGAGGAGAAGGAACAATTCTTGGAACAGTCATTGGTGCTTTTATCATCAGTACTTTAACCAATGGGCTTAAGGTAATGGGTGTGGCCCAAGAATGGCAAATTGTTATTACAGGTACTGTACTTGTTTTAGCAGTATTGCTTGATAAAATGCGTAAGCGTACCAAATAATCATGTTTCTAAACTCGTTATAAGAGTTAAGAATAAAAATCTAAGAAATTTAATCATTGAAAGGGGTAGAAATAATGAAGAAATCATTAGTTTTAGGATTAGCACTATCACTTGTTATGGGACTTAGTGTAGGTTGTGGACAGAAGGCAGCAACACCTGCTCCAGAAACAGAAAAAGCAGCTCCAGCAGCAGAAAAAGTAGAAGAAAAGGCAGAAGAGAAAACAACTGAAGCAGCACCAGAAAAAATTTATATTCCACTTGTATCTAAAGGTTTCCAACATCAATACTGGCAAGCTGTTAAATTAGGAGCTGAAAAGGCTGCTAGCGAATTAGGTGTAGAGATTACTTTTGAAGGACCTGAAACAGAGGCCATGGTAGATAAGCAACTGGATATGCTTCAAGCAGCATTAGCTAAAAATCCTCAAGCACTTTGTCTTGCAGCCCTTGACTCTAAAGCAGCCACCTCTTATCTTGAAAAAGCAGAAGCAGCAGGTATTCCTGTTATCGGTTTTGACTCTGGTGTAGATAGTCCTATTGTAAAAACAACTTGTGCAACAGACAACTATGCAGCAGCATCAGAAGTAGCACGTCAACTTGCAAACCTTATTGGTAAAGAAGGTAAAGTAGGTCTTATCGTTCATGACCAAACCAGTAAAACAGGTATTGATAGACGTGACGGTTTCGTAGAAACTATGGAAAAAGAATTCCCTAATATTGAAGTGGTTCCTGTTCAATACGGAGAAGGTGACCATGCTAAATCAACAGAAGCAGCTAAAGCCATCTTAACAGCTAACCCAGATATCAAAGGTATGTTTGGTGCCAATGAAGGAAGTATGGCAGGTGTTATGAATGCAGCAAAAGAACTTAATAAAACGGATCTTGTAATGGTTGGTTTCGACTCAGGTAAATTACTTCTTGATGCCATTAAAGATGGTAGAGTAGCAGGTGCTGTTTCTCAAGACCCAGTAGGAATGGGTTATGCAGCTGTTCAAGCAGCTTACAAAGCTTACAAAGGTGAAAGCAATCCAGAATTTATCGATACAGGTTTCAAATGGTATGATAAAACCAATATGGATGCTGAAGATATCAAACCTATTCTTTATGAATAAAAAGTTTTGAAAAATTTATAAAAAGCTATAATCCTTCTAGTAATAGTTGCCGATAATATATTTAATAAAGATAAAGAGTGTACTTAACCCCCACACTCTTTATCTTTATAAAAACCACAAAAGCGAAACGTTTCGCTTTAGAAAAGGAGAGAGTAAAATGCCATTAGTTACATCCGAGCAAATCTTAAAAGATGCCCAAAAGGGTGGCTATGCTGTTGGGGCTTTTAATGTAGAAAACATGGAAATGATTCAAGCGGCAGTAGAAGCAGCAGAAGAGCTGAGAGCACCTATTATGCTTCAAACCACGCCTTCTA
>JAEZKI010000167.1 GCA_023415525.1 Bacillota bacterium
ATTGTACAAGAAAACTTAGGTAAGGTACTCGTCCTAACTACCTTTGATGATGATGAGCGGATTCAAAAGGCCCTTAAGAAAGGAGCCAAGGGCTATCTTATTAAAAATCATACCCCCGATAAAATCAAGCAGATGATTAAAGCCCTCCAGAGCGGAGGAAATGTTTTAGATGAAAAAGTTCTAGAAAAGCTAGTGAGTAATGAGCAGCTTAAAGGGACTGGCTTTGAGGAAGGGCTTTTTACCCTAAGGGAGTTAGACATTATTAAGGCCATCGCTGAGGGTTTATCCAATAAGGAAATAGCCCAAAAACTTTTTATCACAGAGGGCACCGTAAAAAATCACATCAGTGCCATTTTGGAAAAGGCCCATATGACCCACCGTACCCAGATTGCAGTTTATTACTTAACAGGAAAACGGTAAAAGAAGAAAAAATATGGAAAAGCATAGACCTTTTAGAAAGCTAAACACATATATAAAGGTGTAAGGGTCAATTAGAGGCTCTCCTTAAAAGCTGATACATCCCTATAAAATAATGTGAAACCTTGGCAAAGGCTCTGACATTTCCCTTATAGACGAGTAGGACGCTAGCAAGTAAGAGCTAAAGAGCACACTTCTTACACTTTTTAACTTTTTAATCTTAGTTTTTCAAATAGGAACATTGCCCAGTGCTTCCAAAGTCTATAAGGCCATAAACATGTAAGTAGCCTAGGAAGAAGCCCCCCACATGGCACCTATTAGGAGAAAGTCTAGCCAAAGCTGCATTTATAATAACCATTGTCACAATTAGGGGCAGGGGGCTGCCCTACATGTGACAAAAAGGAAAAGAAAACAGCTTTGGCCAGATAGCCACCAAGGGGGCAAATGGGCAAAGCATCCTAATCCAATCAATTACCTCATTTTTAAAAGACGCCTTACTATACCTAAAAAGTAGTAAGGTGTCTTTGTCGTCGATGCCTAGTAGTGCAAAAACATCAGGAGATCGACGACATGCCTACAAGGTATAGAATAACGTATTTACACGATTTATAAGGAATTGAAATGGGCTTTCGGACAGGGGGTCGATTCTCCTTCCCTCCATGAACTAAACCCTCGAACTTAGAGAAATCTTGGCTCGGGGGCTTTGATTTTTTTGAAAGTTAAGAGGCAATCCAGAGATTTTAAGTCTTGTACTAGAAGCAGGCTTAGGGGGTAAAAATGCTCAAGGCTTTGGATGTACTCAGCAACTTAAGAGTTGACAAAAAGTATTTCCACGAATATAGAAGAAATAAGAGTATTTTTTTTGTTTGAAAAGTTGAAATATTTAGATATTAGTTTATAATTTATCTCAATAGAGTTTATTAGGAGATGATGAATTGAAAAAAAAGTTAGCATTTATTGGGGTTTTATTAATAGGTATTACAGCAGGTGCTGCCACTACTCAAATAACAGTAAATTTGGAGAATGTGAAGTTTAATGTAAATGGTGTCGAAAGTATACAACAAGCTATTGTATATGAGAATACTACATATGTGCCTCTTAGAAAGGCTGCAGAATTACTAGGAACTAAAGTGAACTATAAGGATGATACAGTGTATTTAGAGAAAGAAAAAGTAGCTAAGGCCTTTGACATTAAAATAAATGATTTACGAATAGGAAAAGATGAGGAGGGGAATGAAGTAGCTATTATAAATATGGATTTTACTAATAAAAGTGGCTATACAACATCACCTTTAGCATCATTTCTAGATGTTACAGCATTTCAGAATGGTATAGAAATTGAAAGTACATTTGATGACCAGTTAGCTGAAAATGATAGTTTTACAAGTGTATTAAATGGGTATACTTTAAATTATGATGAGCTATTTATTATAAAGGATCACTCCCCTATAACCATAGAAATAGAGGATTATTATGGAGATGGTAAGACGACAAAGGTACTAGAAATCAAATGATGAAACTTTTGTAGCTGAATTAGAGAGACTAAATCCATTTAAAAATAAGGTTTAGATAAATAAAAAGCTTCAAGCAGCTCTTTCTAGTTTAAGAGCAGCTTGAGTGTGTTTTGGAGAAAGGCTATAAAAGCTGTTTCATGAGATTTTAAGGCTTCCTTGCGAGAGTAGAGAATGAGATCCTTAGTAGGTGAAGCAAGAGAGCACTTACGGGTGACTAAGCCATGGGTTTCTAAAATACCTTGGGGCATGGGGCTTACCCAAAGGTAAGTACCCTTTACTTCTTTTAAAAGGTCAAATTGGCTACTTCGATCATATATATAGATGCGTTTAGGAGAGGCTATGAGGTGAGAGCCTCCTTTTTTATTGGAAACCGTTAAATTAGGTTCTTGAAAGTCCCCATGTAGGAGTTCAATATAGTCTTTTAATGCCTCAGGGGGAATGGACTCATAGGTAGCAAGAGGATGTTTTTTGTGCAGGAGTACGGACATGGTAAATTCACCAATACATTCATAGTCTAATCCATGCTCCTTAATGAGCCCTAGAAAGTAGTTCTCATGTTTTTTACGATACCGAATCACACCTAAATCACTTTCACCCGAAAGAACATCTTGAAGGGTGGTATGGGAATTGGTTTCTTTATAATAGACTGTTAGCTTTTCATTTCCTAGCTTTTCCTCTTCAATACAGGTATCTAAAAAACGAGAAAAGGCAGTGGAAATATAGGTGGCTCGCGGTACAGAAAGGGTAAAGCGAAGGGCCTTTTCCGTAGGGGATTTATAGCGATTTTCTAATTCATCCATTTGTGAAAGAATGGCTTGGGCATAGTGTAAAAATTGTTGCCCATCACGAGTAGGCTCTACACCTTTTGGGGTACGTATAAATAGAGTAATACCAATTTCTTGTTCTAATTCTTTGATGGCCTTACTGAGATTAGGCTGTCCCATAAATAAGTTTTTGGCAGCACGGGTAATGGAACTACATTTTTGGACTACAAGCACATAGCG
>JAEZKI010000040.1 GCA_023415525.1 Bacillota bacterium
TGCTTGCCGTAAAGTTTTTCCCCATTATTATGGCATCCGTTCCTTGATAATGAACCTCATGAATTTCAACAGGTTCTAAACCAATCTGGATGATTGTGGGACTAAGGGCCACTTCTTTGTTAACAATATATTTTTTACCAAAAAGCATATCATACTGAAGCATTTTTAACTTGGTCTGATAGTCTTCTTCTCTTATATAGCTGTTATGGAAGTCACTCATAATCCCTCCCCTCATCCCTAACAGGTTAAGGACTCGTGTATAAAGTTCATAGGCCTCCAAATCATTGTTTTGCGTTGCTTCAATCTTATTTTGATTATCAATAATATAGTAGAAAGTCTGATAGCGTTCTTCTGCTGGAATTGTCTTTAAAACATCTAAGGTAGGATAATGATCGGGATACATAACTAAAATCGTATCTTCCTCTAGACTATTTACATAATCCACAAGCTTAGCAAACACTTCATCTGCTCGATGTATGCGGTCTACATAGATTTGAAGCTGGTCTAAGGCTTTTTGTTCATAGTCTCCACTTACCTTGATAACCGTATCATTTTTTTCTGGGTCATAATTATACTGATGTGCCCCATGGGTGCTGGCTGTAATGGTGAAGATAAAATCTTTCTCAGCTGTTTTTTTCAATGTCTTATCTATGTAATCAATAAGGATATCATCCTTTGGCCAGCCATTTTGCCTCTCAATAGGATACATGGTTTCCATTGTAATATATCGATCAAAGCCTAGGTTCTTGTAAACCGTATCTCTACTATAAAAGTTGCCGGCATAGTTATGAATACCTGTCGTACTATATCCCTTTTCTTTTAAGACATAGGCTATGGTTTCTACCGGTCCTAGAGAAGTAAGTCCACTGGTATAAGGAATTTCTCCTGGTGCAAGATAATTCATATTAATCCCAGACAACACTTCAAACTCTGTTCGCGCTGTACCTCCACCTATAGTCGGTACTTGAAGCTTCCCACTGTAATTCTCTGTCATATATTTACGTATATTAGGAATAGGATCCCCGGAAAGCTCTACCTTAGGAATAGTAAGGGGATCTATAACAGCTTCTATCTGTACAAATACAATATTAGGCGTCCTCTCATCTTCTTTTTTAGGTATAGCTTGTAAGGTATCTTGAATAGCATGCATTGCCTTTTGAGAATAGCCCTCTGGCTTCTTTCTAAAAGTAGCTAAAAAAGAATCCGAGAAGGACCAGGCAAAGCCATTACGTTTATAAGCTTCCATAGTATCCCATGGATTGCGCTCCATTCCACCATTTTTCATAAGAAGCCCTCTACCTGTCAATCCAATTATTAAAACAAAGACTACAGCTAGTCCTCTTCTCATCCAACTTACCTTATATTCTTTGAAATGCACCTTATAGCAAATACCTAGAACGATAAGCCCCGCTATCAATAAAATAATCAGTTTAATAATCATTTTTTTGGTGATGTATTGATCTGCAATAGACATGCCATCCCCAAAACAATACAAGTCCGCCCAAATAAAAGGAACACTTCTCACTTTGACTAAGATATAACTAGCACAGCTAGCTGCTACCCATGGAATGTTTAAAATAAGAGCAGCCATAGCTGTTCTCTTAAAAAATAAAGCAGGTGAAATGGTTATTAATAATACCATATAATTGAGTACAGCGGTCTTAGGATAGGTCTTTATATAGGTAATGGAACCTTGTACCCCTCTACTAAGTATTTCTATTCCAAAGAAGATAAAGAAGGGGATGAGTATACAAATCCCTATATTAACAAATAATTTCTTATCATCTTCTTTCAAAAAAGTCTTTTTTGAAGAGGGGAGCTCTCTTACCTGTCCTCCCACTAACTGTTTCTCCATATATTACCGCCTTTCCCAAAGCATGTTATTGGCTTACCTTTGTATTCTAAATGCTTCTGAAGCCACTATTACCTTATCATTTCTCCCCAATTGTTTAACTACAATTGGCTTGTTTTCTTCTTTATGTATCTTCCCAACAAGTTCATTTTCGCTCACAAATTGAGTTTCTATCAGCTTGTCCCCTAAGTAGATATGGCTACTATCTGTAAAACCTTTTCCATAGATGAATACTTGATTGTCTTCATAAGTAACGTCTTCTATTTCTATCTTTTCTAGTCCTAGCTGAATAATTGTTGGTTCATACAACTCTTTTCTATTAGTACTATATTTTTTCCCAAAGAGCATATCATATTGGAGAAGCTCCATTTTAGCTAAATAATCTGCCTCTTCTCTATAAGAACTATGGAAGTTATTCATCATACCACCTGATAAATCTATGAGTTCTAACATCTCTGTCCCTAATTGGTAAGCTTCAATATCATGACGTTGTCTTTTCACAATATTATTCATATTGCTCATAATGAAATAAGGGGGTTGATACTTGTCCTCATTGGAAACATCCTTTAGTACATCTAACGCTGGATAATGGTCTGAATAAACAACCAGTATGGTTTCTTCAGTGAGGGAATCAATATAATCTGCCAATTCCCCTATAAAAGCATCGGTACCACCTAAACGGTCTACATAGTTTTGTAATTGATCCACTGCTTTCTTTTCATAAGCTGTACTACTTACTTTGACTGCACTATTACTTTTAGCTGGGTCATACTCATAGTTATATGGACCATGAGTTTCTACACTTATTGTAAAGATAAAATCTTGCTCCTTGGTACTCTCTAAAGCACGTTTAACATAGTCTACGAGAACACTATCTTTAGGATAATCTTTACTTCTATCTACATTGTTCATGGTTTCCATAGAAACAAACTTATCAAACCCAAGGTTTTTAAAAGCCGTATGTCGGCTATAGAAATTCCCTTCAAAGTTATGGATAGCAGTTGTGGCATACCCTTTATTCTTAAAAACATAAGCCAGTGTTTCTACAGGTCCCTTATTAATCATACCACTATTATAAGGAATCTCCCCAGGAGATAAGAAATCCATATTAATACCTGCTAGCACTTCAAACTCTGTTCGCGCTGTTCCTCCTCCTAATGTGGGAACTTGAATACGTCCACTATAGGTAGAACCAAGGTACTTCCTTAAATTGGGGATAGGGTCACTGGAATAACTGACATTCTCTAAAGTTGTGGGATCAAAAACACCTTCTATCTGTACCATAACAATATTAGGTTGATCTTCTTTATCTACAACCTCTTCATTCATGCCCTCCATAATGTCTTGAATAGCTTTTTCTGAATACTGCTCTGGTGCTTTTCTAAAGGTAGATAAGAAGGATTGAACAAAAGAGTACATAAATCCATTCCGATTATAAGACTGCATTGTATCCCACTCAATCACTTGAATAACCTTTTGACGACTAAGATAATTCATCCCGCCTATTCCTACTATTATAATGAAGAAAAAGGCTACTATTTTTTTACTCCATTGCACTTTGTATTTTTTATATGTAAGCTTTGAAAATATAAACAGCCCAATAGCTCCTAGGATGATAAGTAGCAACAACCTTATAATAATAGCCTTGGACAAATATTGACTAGCAATAGACAGGCCATCCCCTGCAGAGTATAAATCTGCCCATATAAAGGGAACTCCTCTGACTTTTGAAAGAACATAACTTACAAAAGCTACCACTGCCCATATAATCTCACAACAAGCTGCTACAAGATGGGCCCTTTTAGCAAATATTGCCGGGGAAATTAAGACCATTAACAAAAAGCCATTCATAAGAAAAGCTTTAGGATATTCTTTTACAAAAATCTCTGTGCCACTAAAGCCTCTTGCAATAAACTCTATTCCAAAAGCCCCTATAAAAGCCATTACAAGACAAATAAATACATTCACCATTAACTTGCCATTGTCGCTTGTATTTCTATTTATTCTAAAATCTGTACGATTTTTAATTTTTATTCCTAAATTACCACTCGCCATTTTCCCTTCCTTCTTTCACCATTATTTCAAAATTAAAGGTTCTCTTACATTCTTCAACTTTAATATACTATTTCTGATTGATTATACCCCTTATCCCTAATATTTACAATGTTTTCTCTTAAATTAAACCACCGTGGAATATAAATATCTCTCTTTTACCTCTGTAGCCTATAATTTATGAATGTGAAGGGCTGCTATTCATCTTATATCTTTTTTGCTATACTTATTTTAAGGATGGTGGTATTTATTATGAGTGTTACAGTAGCTGATTTACTTAAGCTCCCTTGTCTAAGAGAGGCTAAGCTAATTGCTGGAGAAAAAGGACTTATTCGTATTGTGTCATCTATTTCTGTCTTGGAATATGCGGAAGTGACTTCACTCCATGATGCCCTCTTTAAAAATAATGCATTTTATGGAAGTGAAATAGTCATTAGTGGTCTCATTAATATAAAGGACGATGTCGCTGCCCAATGTGCTAATATTCGGCGCTTAAGTGAGGTGGGCGAAGTCGGCCTTATTCTCTATTATGTAGGGATTTTCCTGCCTTGTATTGACCAACAAGTTATTGACCTGGCTAATGAACTTAATTTTGCCTTAATCTGTATGCCAGAAAACCGCTTGGATTTACGCTATAGTGAAGTCATTTGTGAGGTTATGGAAGCCATTTTCAAAGACCAAATGCTAGATACTCACTTCGTCAGTGAAATACTAGAACGTATTTCTGTTCTTCCCATCCACCAGCAAAGCATAGACACTGTCTTAAAAATGCTCAGTGACCGTATTCGTGCCTCCTGTATTTTGACGGATAATACCTTTAGTGAGCTAAATGCTGCCTCTTGGCCCCGTACTCTTTCCCTTGCCATTGATAGTATCCTGCCTCAGCTTGATTTCTTACAAAAAGAAAACCCCAGTGTATTAGATGAGCCTGATGGCAAGAAAATGTGGGTATGTAAGCTGCCTATCACTAATGATAAAGCGCCCAACATGCATCTATTTATATTAAAGGAGCAGGAATCCCTTTCTATGGAAATTGCCAAACAAGCTGCTGAGGTGGTTCAGATTGCCGTTAATATTTGGAGCCATAACCATGGCCAACTTGGAACCTCTGAGCTGGTACAGGCTATCTTAAAGGACGAGCCTATGAAGATGCGACGTCTTGCTGAGTTCTTTAACATAGATGTAGCCTCTATACATACCATGTGGGTTTTAAAAGCCAATAAGGACTTTAAAAATAGAGGGGATAAGTTAGACTATAACGAACAGGTTCTGTCGGGTACTAAGGACTTTCTAAATAGTCAGTTTGGCACACTTATAGCAGATATTTATAGTGGGTCCGTAGTGGTTTTTATGGACGACCCTCTTTTTTCTGAGGATCCTTACTTACTCGCTCAGCTCCTTAGAGAGGACTTATTAAAAAAGGGCTTAGATTTAACCCTTACCCTTTGCTTTGATTTAGCCACTACCCGTCATGTACGAGAAGCTTATCTTGCCATTACCAATGCCTTTACAGCCGCTAGAACTATCTATCCTCAAAAGTTCATTTTCAGTCTGCAGGAGATTCAATTTGCAACCTCTTGCAATCAAATTATTGACCAAGGCGAGGAGGCTATCGCTAAAAATCTATCTGTATTAGCTCCTTTAGAATGGGAGGAAGGTGATCAAAATCAAGATTTGCGTCATACCTTAGCCGTTTATCTCTTAGATGCCCATTCCAATGTAGCTCGAACAGGAGAGCTCCTTTATGTTCATAAAAATACTATTAAGTACCGTTTGCAGCGTATTAATAAGAAGCTGAATTATCCCGTTACCAAAATGCCTGAGGCTTTCTCCTTATATCGTGCTGTAGCCCTTGAGAGGCTTCTTCATTAGCCAAATGGACAAATAAATAGGCCTTATTTTTTGCTTTGTAACCAATTACAAGCAAGCTCCAATCTTTTATACTACAT
>JAEZKI010000069.1 GCA_023415525.1 Bacillota bacterium
CAGTAGCATAACTAGGGGCACCAATTACACCACTTTTTGTAACATCCTTTGTTTTCCAACCTGCATTATAAGGACCAAAAACTGTAACAAATTTATCCCCTGTGAAGCATTCATTAGGCCTTTCATCTACAGCAAGGTCCATATGAACCGTTTCAGGACGAGCAGCTAGCATAAGAGAAGTTTCTAGCTCGCAGGCATGGAAGACACCATACTTATCGGACTCCTGAAGCTCCTTAAGGCCTTCTGCCCAAAAAGGTGTAAACCACCAGTCGAAAACAAAAACATCTAGATTTAAATCAATACGTAAATCTCGGCTAATCATATTCAGCATATCTGTATTGCCACCATGGCTATTAAAAAGGATAAGCTTTTTAAAACCACTAGCAGCTATGCTACTGGCAATATCATGAAGCAAAGCATAATAAGTTTGTGTACCAAAGGTAAGAGTACCTGCAAAGCCCATATGCTCATTGCTTTTTCCTATGTTTAATTGAGGGGCAAAAATTAGGTGACCTGCCTCAAAGCTATAGCCTTCAACCAGTTTATTAATGAGGGTAGAAAGAATAATGGCATCTGTTCCAACAGGGAGATGTGCTCCATGTTGTTCTGTTGCAGAAGTAGGTAAAAGCACAATACTTTGGTCCTTATCCAATGCCAATATTTCATCCCGTGTGAGATTTTCCCATTTTGTAATCATAATAATCCTCCTTATTTATAGAGATTTACCTAGCTATCTAGACAGGTATATAAAAAGAAAAGCATAGAAAAAAGGTTATTAAAATAGCAATACTATTAGCAAAGATGAAGTATGTATCATAACGAGTAGCTTTAATATCTTTATAAGTGGTACGTTGGATCTTGAAATCTAGCTGATAATAGTGCATAGAAAGAGAAAGAGCTTGACCTTTACTAATAACTCGGAAGAGCAGAGGAAGAGAAAAAGTAACATAGTTTTTAATTTTGGTTGTCCATCGACAGGCATCAATTTCTAAGCCTCTTGAACTTTGAGCTTCCATAATAGCCCTTAGCTCAGCAATAACAATGGGTATGATTTGAAAGATGAGGCCGATGGCAAAGGCAATAGAATAAGGAACCTTCCATTTACATAATCCCAATATTATTTCGCTAAAGTTAGTAGTAAGTAAAACTGTATAAAAGGAGGAAATCATCAAGAAGATACGTAAGGCATAGACTGCCCCCTTATAAAGATCATACCAATCAAAGCAAAGATGCAGGTCTTGCCCATTAATAAAAGTAAAGGAATTTTCATAAAAGATAGGACCATGAGGTACAATCGGCAGTTGAAAAATCCCCAATATGAGCCATAACAAGAAAATAAAAAGGAGCAAAACTCTGAGTTTTCTTGCTAGAACTAAAATATACTTTTGAATATCACAAGTACACCACATGATGACAAAAAAGGTAAATAAAAAAAGTAATGCGACTCCAGATTTGACAACACTTGTTACAATAGCCATTACCACAAAAAACAAAAATTTTGTACGAGGGTCTAGCCTATGAAGCAAAGAGTCTGCATCTACATATTGTAAATAATCCATTTTCTTTCCTCCTTACTTCTTATTACATTCTATAATTTTAGAGACAAAATCTTCTACATTATAGCAGATAGTTTCTAGTTCAAAATATTTGGATAGAGCCACCACAGGTGGCACCGAAATATTAATGGTGTCAAATAAATCTTCTTTGCGAGAGAGGATTTCTTTGGGACCTTCAAATAGCTTCTGGCCTTGATTTAAGATAACAGCATAATCAGCTAGCTTAAAAATAAGAGGAATCTCATGGCTAATCATGACAACTGTTTTACCAGCTGTTTTTAAAGCTTGAACCATGTTTTCTAAATCCGATATAAGGAAACTATCCATACCTAAGGTAGGCTCATCAAGAATAATGACATCAGCACTAGAAAACAATACAGAAAGAATAGTGAGCATATGTTTTTTACCCATAGAGAGGTTGAGAGGGAAGGTTTCTTTTTCATCGAATAAGTCATAGCGCATAAGAACTTCTTCAAGCTGTGCTTCTGAGAAGGCTACACCTTGCATACGGGCACAAAAAGTTAATTCTCTTTCAACAGTTTCTTCAAAAAGCATATGTTCCGGATGTTGGAAAACAAGGATGATGTTTTTGGAGATTTGTGCCACTGTTTTTGAAAGGGTGGATTCACCTTTATAACGGACATCACCAGAGGTAGGTTTGTACAAACCATTGAGGTGCTTAACAAAAGTGGTTTTACCTGAACCATTTTGACCTAGGATGGCTATAACCTTTCCCTGAGGAAGGCTGACATTGACATCTATAAGGGCATGGAAGCCGTCAGAAAAAGTCTTTGTTAAATTATGGGTAGTAAGAGTCGGTGTTATTTCAGAAATAGAGGAAGGCTCATGGAGAGGATTACCTTGCTTCATAAGTTTTTCAATTTGTTTTTTTCCTTCTTCAAGGGTATAGAATAAGTCAATATTTGGATAGTATGGAGAGAGTTCACGATAGATTTCTACTTCTTGAGGGATAATAACGCCTAGCTTTTTTTGTAAGACAAAGTCTTTAAAGAACTCTTCACGTGTGCCATTAAATACAACAGCTCCATCTAGGAGGCCGATAACATGATCTACAATATGGGCAGACCAGACTAGGTTATTATCCACTAAGACAGTAGTTGTTCCGCTTACTCGAAGTTGTCCTAATATATTTTGAACCATGTGTTTACCATTGGGATCCAGGGAACTCACAGGCTCATCCATAATTAAGATATCTGGATTCATAGCAAGAACAGAGG
>JAEZKI010000101.1 GCA_023415525.1 Bacillota bacterium
CCTACTAATTCACCCTTCGTTTCTATCCTTAGCAAGCGTCTAGCAAGGTACGTACGACAAATCACACCTTGTGCTTTAAGTGTTTCCGTTTCATAATTAGAAGGAATTTCCTTGGCTAATATACCAATTAGGCGACTAACTTCTATAAGATGAGTTACTTGTTCCTCCTTAACTTTTTGTTGCTCCTCTATTTGCTTATAGGCTAACTGGGCATCCAAATTCCCAGTGGCATAAACAATAAAAAAGGGGAGCAAGAAAAGGGTGCTCCCTATAAGAATAAGTTGTATTAAAAACTTTTTCATCTCGTCTTTACCCCCCTTGTCCTTTTTGTTTATACAAGTATATGAGATAGTTGGGTATTTATGAATTAAAATGATTCGTTATAAAAAGGAAATGCTATTAGGTATCTAGTTTCATTAGTGGCCTCATTGTAAATAAAACTAATCTGGATATTGGATCTTTTATTAAAACTCTCTTGAATATAGCCTTTGTAAAGTTTAGTATAGCCATAGTAAGTCATCATATCCGGTCTCTCTATAGAGCTATAGGATGTACCTAGCTCTCCCTTTAATTGTTTAATAATTAGTTGGGCTAGGGCTTGCTCCTCTTCTTTTGTAAGCTGTTCCTTAAAACTCCCTTCAAAACTGATATGCTCCTTTGCCTTTATGCCCCATTCCTCATACAATTTATGACTAGCCTGCCACCATCCTTCTAATTGGTCTAAGTTCCCTTGACTTCTCAGTTCAAAACAATATTGACTGGTGGTAGGTACTTTTTTACTGGTTTTAAACTTAAGCTTATAGTTAGATTTTTGCTTTTCCTCTGTCACTCCTACCTCTATCTGCCCCCCCTCTTCTGAAAAATAGGTCTGAGCTTCGTTCTCATGAAGCTGCGTACAAAGCCTAGAACAGTCCTCTTTATGGGAAAAAGCTGTTATGGCTTCTGCTCCCTTTTCCACAAATTCTGCTAGAGTGGTTACCTTCCCCGTCTTTACTCCTGATAAAGAGATGCTAATGGTATCATATGTAAAATCAGGTAAGCTAATGGCCTTATAGAGCTGACTTAATGTGGAATCCTTCTTATCATAATAATCTATTCCTAAAATATATGTTGTGGATAAGATTAACGTAAGAAGTATGATTGTATAATGGTTCTTTTTCATAAAAAATCCTCCATCTCTTCTAATAATTAAAGTATGGAGGATTTTCCCTATTGTTATTCAATTCTTATTACTATTTATTCTGTAACTTGCCATATCCAAGAGCAAAGTTCTTCAAAAGTAATTTTATTTTTGGCTGTAATGCCATCAATAAGTCCTATAGCATAAGCCTTAGAAACAGCTTCACTGTAAGCTGGACTTACATTTACAAAAGTCATCTTGGAGGGTTTAATCTTATAGCCTTGTTTTAATTCATAGAGCTTAACTATACCTGCAAGGGCTTCTTCTTGTGTAAGGGTTCCTGGATTTTGGCCAGTATAAAATCCTGCCCTTTGAGCCTTTTGCAAACTATTTGTAGAAGCAGCTTCTGTCAAATCTATACTTGAGCTATTTTGAGCTATGCCTAATAACAGATTAATGTATTGATCCCTATAAACGTAGTCTGTTTTATAATAGACACTACCGAGTCCTGAGATATTATACCTGGCTGCTAGCTTACCCATAATATAACTTGAATTACTGCCTGCCTGCTGTACTTGTGTTTCATAAAGAGCATATAGACCTGAAAAGGCTGTCTTAAAGCTAACGTAGGTAAGACCTGAATCTTCTTCAATGGTAAAGGTCTCTTTTCCCCAGTTGCCTGTATCATAATTATAGGTATCGGCTGAAAGAGTCTTGTATGTATAATCTCTTATCCCATCTAGCTTAAGCTTTACCTTCATAGGATTTGCCAAACTCTTTGCCACAGTTTGCCTTGTTTTAGATTTGACAAAAATCTCTAGCTGCTCACCCTTAATGAATTTTTCTGGGTAAGGCTTTAATAGATAGGTTAATTTGTAGTCTATTCCTTTTGTAAACTCAAATTGGACAGTATCTGTAGAATTGTAGTTTGCAAAGGCATAACTTATATTTTTCATGGGTATTTCATAGGTTGCTGTACTGGTAATAACCTTTAGCTCCATATTACGATTGGCTAATGTTTCTGCCAATGCTTTGGACATTTTTAGCCTTCGTACATCCGCATCATAACGATTATTATACTTTTCTAGGCGAATAGTATAATAATAAACCCTCTTATTAATAAGATCAGAAATAATTTTATTGGTATTGACAATCTCATAGGTCCAAACACCTGAGCTATAGGATTCTTCTACATCATTAGGGAAGGTCACCACATATTCGTTATCCCCTCCATCATACTCATCACTAGATGTCTTGGTCATAATCTTAACTCGGGCAGTATATAAAGACTCTGTCGCTATCACTCTACCTGTCTCTTCATCTTTAAAGGTGAGAACTGTTTTTACGCGAACATAATAAGGTCTATTAGCCACTAATCCATTAAAACGCACCATGTTCTTAGCCAGTATTTCATAGTTATTATTCTCACCAGTTCCTCCTTGTCCACCAGTAGTTACCACCGTTGCATCCATAAACTCAGGGTTATCTGCGAATTCTACCACATAAGAATAGGTTTTATTAACAGGATTTGTATCATTTTCTATATCTGCAAGTGTACGCATCCATTCTACTGTAATGTAGTCCTTGCCTACTGCTTTAAAATCCTTACCTATTTCAAGGATACTTTCATAGGCAGCTGGCCCTAAGCCCCGTGGTGCTTCAGGTACTCCTATAGTACTGGTTGTCTGAGTAACTGGATTACTCCATTTAGAAACCTTATCACCTATCTTCTGCTTAGCCCTTATCCATACATTATAGGTTGTATCTGGCATGAGCCCTGTAATTTTCACACTAGCCTTAGCCCCATTTGCAACATAATTCGCATCACCTACGGTATCAGATAAAGTAAATTCCCATGGTATAGCCTTATCCGGATTACCTGTTCGGCTATAAACAATTTCATACTTAAAATCGCTATTGTAGGTCCACCAGACAGATAGAGAACTATCTGTTACACCATCTGGGTTAAGTACTGGAACTGTAGGTGTAGCTTCTGGATTCTCAAAATCTGTCCCTGTTGTTCCAATAACAAAGCTTGGGAAGGTTTGGGTAAGCTTTTCTCCGGTTTCTAACTCTCGATATACTCGAATTAAAACAATATATCTTGTATTAGGCTGCAAGCCTCCTACCGTATATTCCTTCCAGTCCAATCCGTCTCCATGATTGGCTGTGCCTGGTGTAATATCTGTCCATCCCTCCGTAGTATCCTTCTCTTGGTCATAGATCCACTTTTCTATTTGAATACCACTACTTGTTGTTGTCTCTTCTTTAATATTTCTAATGACATCATCATAAAGCAAGGTCTTTATTTCATATTTTACATCATTTCCTAAGATAACCTCTCTGTCCCTATAGTTGGTGGCATAAGTAGAGGTCCCTACTTTTTGTTTAACTAATTCTAGCTCCTTTTGGGTAAGTAATAGATGTTCTGTAAGCCCCTCACTGGCTGCAAAGCGAATAGGTGGTAAGCTGGCATCTCCTCCTGTATATACCTTACTATTCCAAAGCTTAGCAAAGAAGCTCTCATTAGCATCTGGATAACTCCCCGGATTAACAGAAGTAATTTCATACCATTTTTCAAGCCATTCAATAGTAATACTTTCTTTATCTATTCCACTTTCTTGTATACGAAGGGGTGGTTTACCTAAAACAGGTGGGATAAAAATATCTCCATTTTTATCTACTGTAATGGCAACAATAGTCGGTTGAGAAGTCTCATAAATGCCACTATAGTTGCGTTTTGCCACTATCTTTATGTAATACGTATTATTAGAAATGAGATTCTTTTTTTCCCCATAACTATTAATATACTCATTCAGTATTGTTTTAAAACCTACAACTGTGGTATTGTCTTGTTTTAGAATTAACTGATTTGTCTCACCTTCATTTACACTAAAATCCTTTATAAGAGGATCTACATTTTCATCTTGCAAGGTTGTTTCTTTATCCACTACCCAAATATCATACTTCATCTCATATTCGATGCGTTCTACCTTATTTTCAATAATCTTAGGTGCATCCCATACCAGTTGAAGTTGCAATGGACTTTTACTTTTTGCATAGAAAGTATGGGTTTTCATATTTTCTTGAGAGACATCATCATCTTTCACCAGATAATCTCTTTTATTAAAGCCTTCTTGTGTCTGGACACTATCTGAATAAGGTTCTGGTACTTGTGGTTTAAGGGGTTGCTCTCTTAGCTCATAGGGCACATAAGGCACCTCTTTTGTCTTAAGTACATCTCCCCCTACAAAGAGATATTCCACATAATAGTAGCTTTTTACTATAGGCTCATCATGTTCAAATCTTTCAGGGTCTCGAGGTTGTAATTCTGCATTGTTAATAGTTCCTATAAGTGTATAGCCAATCTCCCCTTCTTGTCTTCTGTATATTTTGGTAGTTTGAAGGGTATTATTATCTGCCCAGGCACCTAACTTCCAAGAAAGTTCAATACGTCCTTTTCCAATAGGTGATATATCCAAACTAACGCTACGTGTAGCATTGGCAATTTTAGGGTTATCCTTGTTAATCCCTACATTTACAAAACGAT
>JAEZKI010000104.1 GCA_023415525.1 Bacillota bacterium
CAATAGATGTTTCTTTTATTTCTTTAACGAAGGTACTTCAGCCTTTATCTCTTCTCTTAAAAGAAGGAGCAGATATAGTGGCACTTATTAAACCACAGTTTGAGGCAGGAAGAGAACAAGTAGAAAAACATGGAGTAGTTCGCAAGCCTAAAGTACATGAGCAAGTCATTCATGAAGTTTGGGATTATGCTAGGAGTATTGGATTTGGGGTACAAGGCCTTGATTTTTCGCCTATTAAGGGCCCAGAAGGGAATATTGAATACCTTATCCACCTCAAAAAAGGTGGGGAAGAGCTCCTTACCCAACAAGAGGAGAGCATTAGCCGAGTAGTCGCTTCATCACATCAAAGTTTATAAGAGGGGGAACTCATGAAGACGATAGGAATTATTCCTAATTTATTAAAGGATACGGAGCTAGAGATTACGAGGAATGTGGTAGAATGGCTGATTGATAAGGGCTATAAGCCCCTAGGTACGAGCCATATAGCAGAACATGTAGAGGGGCTATACCCTTGTGAAAGTGAAGAGGCTCTTTTTGAAGAAAGCGATATTCTTATTGCCATTGGTGGGGATGGGACGATTTTAGCAGTGGCAGAAAAGGCTAGTGTAGCTGATGTGCCCATTATTGGTATCAATTTAGGGCGATTAGGATTTTTAGCAGATATCGAGCCACAGGATATTGCCTTTTATCTAGAAAAACTTTTAGGGGGAAATTATCACATTCAAAAGCGCATGATGCTACGTGCTAAAATTATTGCTCCAGATGGCAAAGAACACATTTATAACGCATTAAATGATATTAACATTACACGAGGAAATGCCTCTCGCCTAAGTGAGTTTGAGATTTTAGTCAATCATGAGCTTTGTGATGTTTATCCTGCAGATGGAATAATTGTTTCTACGCCTACAGGTTCTACAGCCTATAATCTCTCAGCAGGGGGACCTATCGTTTTGCCACATACCAAGGCCTATATTTTGACGCCTATTTGTCCACATACTATTTATTCAAAATCCATTATTTTAGCTGAAGAAGATGTTGTACAAATTAAAACCTGTAATGACGATAACATGAATATGGCTTTAAATATTGATGGTAATACAAAAATGTATTTAACTCCTCACCACTTTATACAAATAGATAAATCTCCTTATGTGACAAAGCTTATTAAGTTATCGGAATTAAAGTTTTTTGAAATTCTTAGAAAAAAAATAGTAGAAAGGCGAAGATAAAATGGGAATGAAAGAACAAAGACAATCGGCCATATTAAGTTTAATTCAAAAATATGAAATAGAGACACAAGAGGATTTGGCTACCTCTTTAGAAAATGAAGGGTTTAGTGTAACACAAGCAACGGTATCACGGGATATTAGAGAGCTAAAATTGACAAAAGTAGCAAGTAAGGCTGGTGGTCAAAAATATGTAGCCCTTATTAATTATGAACAGCAAGTATCTGAAAAGGTTATTCGTGTTTTCAAAGATGCCTTTGTGGGGATGGATAGTGCAGGTAATATTGTTGTTATTCGCACGCTAGTAGGCATGGGTAATGCAGTAGCTGCGGCTATTGATGCCTTTAACTTTGAAGAAATTGTAGGGACTTTAGCTGGAGATGATACTATTTTTTGTGTCATTAAGACAGTAGATGAAATTGATACAGTGATGAGTAAGTTTAAAGAGATACTCGGTTCATAAAGCAAGGAGTGATGCAGTTATGCTTAAGTCTATTAAGGCAAGTAACATAGCACTTATCGAAAAAGTACATTTGGAACTTAGTAATCATTTAAATATTTTTAGTGGTGAAACAGGGGCAGGAAAGTCTATGCTTATTGATTCCATCCAATTTGCAATAGGCAATCGTACGTCACGTCAAATCATCCGTAAAGGGCAAGAATGTGGCTGGGTAGAATTACTTTTTGAGGACGAAGGTGGACTAGGAATAAGTTATTTAGTGGCAAATGGTATTCCTTATGAAAATAAAGCAATTTGTATAGAACGCGCCTTATATCAATCAGGACGGACTACTTATAAAATTAATGGAGCTGTAGCTACACGCCAAATGGTTAAAGAGCTTTCTTCATTGCTTATTGATGTTCATGGACAGCATGAACCTCAATCTCTATTAGATGTAACCAAGCACATTCATATGTTAGATAGCTTTGGAGGAGAAGCTTTTGAGAAACTAAAAAACAACTATAAAAAGCTTTATGAACGTCTACAAAATGTAAGAGGTCAGCTTGCTAAAATAGGTGATAATGATCGTAAAAGATTACAGCTTAAAGATATGCTGACCTTTCAGATTGAAGAAATTGCCAGCTGTCAACTAAAGCCACAAGAAGAAGAGGAGTTAAAAGCACATTACCAGATGCTTTCTCATGCTGAGAAAATTATACGTCAATGTCAAAGGGCATATGCTTGCTTGGATGGCGATAGTGAAATAACTGCCTCCTTATTACTAGGAAGGGCACTTCAAGCTGTTCAAGATATCAGTAATATAACACCAGAAATCAGTAGTCTCTATGAACATTTAAGTACTATTGAAGCAGAGCTCCAAGAAGCAACTTATCAAATTCGTCGTTTTGCAGAGGATATGGAGTATTCACCAGAAGCCTTAGAAGAAGCACAAATGCGACTGGATATCATTTATCGTTTAAAACAAAAGTATGGAAGTACTTTAGAAGAAATTTTAGACTACAAAGTACAATGT
>JAEZKI010000111.1 GCA_023415525.1 Bacillota bacterium
ACATGGACTATACCTCAAGAACGATGGGAAATGGAGGTGTAAAAAGAGGGGTACTTCAAAGTACAAGAAGGCTTACAGCAGAAGCTATTGCAGAGCTTAAAAAGGCATGGAAGAGACTCTATGAAAAAAATAATGATTGTATTGTCCTTAATGAAGGTATCACTTACCATGAACTCCAACAAACAGGGGCAGAAATGCAAATGATAGAGAGTAAATCGGCTATTGATGCTGATATTTGCAAACTTTTTAATGTACCCATCAATATGTTTAACTCGTCTATTCCATCAGAAGTATGGGATGCTTTTGTGAAGTTAGCTATAGCACCTATTCTAGATAAGTTTGAGAAGATGCTAAATAAATGTCTTTTAACTACAGAAGAAAAAGGATGTTATTACTTTGCCTTTGATACTAAACAGCTCAATAAAGGAGACATAGAAAAACGCTTTAAAGCTTATGAAATCGCTCTTAAAAATGGCTTTATGACACCTTCTGAGGTGCGTTTTGAAGAAGATTTAAATGAGATTGAAACTCTTAACTTTGTAAAACTTAGTCTTGGTGATGTTTTGATGGATATTGCATCAGGAGACATCTATACACCAAATACAAACATCAAGGTGACACAACAAGGCACCAATGTGGTGCAAAATGATGTAGGTATGATGCAAGATAGCACCAACACTATGAAAGGGGGTGAGAAAAATACAAATAGAGGTGAGAAATGATGGTTCTTTAGAAGTAAGTGGTTATGTGAATGCAGTGGATCGCTATTCTAAGGAGCTTTATTCCGAAAGAGGAAAGTTTATTGAGAAAGTAGAACCTAATGTTTTTCAAAGGGCATTAGCTAGAGCAGAAAATATTGATATGTTACTTAATCATGATGTTAGGCATAAACTAGCCAGTACCACCAGTCAGACTTTAGAACTTAGAGAGGATAACATAGGCCTATATGCAAAAGCTGTAATTCATGACAAAGAGGTTATTGAAGAAGCCAAGCAAGGCAACTTAAAGGGATGGTCATTTGGCTTTAGAACCTTAGCTGATACATGGCAGGAAGAAAAGCCTATTGCCAAACGCACTTTAGAAGACATCGAGTTAATAGAGGTTTCTTTACTGACCATAGAACCAGCTTATATTGCTACATCGGTTCAAGTGAGAGCAGAAGGCTATGAGCAGAGGTGCAAATGGGGTGGTGTGGATAATAAAAAGATAGCCTTAAAGGAGGTGATGCTAAAGGAAAGGCAGTTGCTCAATACAAAGATATGGGTATTAAAGAATAAATAAGATGGACTAGAAAGGATACTAGATGAAAAAATTACTAGAAAAGAGAAGTAAACTCATTGAACAGATTGAAAGTGTTATGAAAGAAGCAGAGAAGGAAGACAGAGCCTTCAAGAGTGAAGAATTGGCTCAAATTAATGGTTATAAAGAAGAGATTGAGCAAATAGATGAGACTATTAAAGCTAAGGAAGAAGCAAGAAATCTCATGACTACTATTCAAAAGCCAGCATCCTCTATCAAACAAAAAGAAGAAGTAAAATCTATTTCAGAAGAGATCCGTTCTTTAAAGGTAGAACAAGAATTAGAGATAGGTACAAAGGAATTAAGAGATATTACCCACACCCTATCACCTAATGCTATCGGTTCAGGTAATGCATCCACTCAACCTATTGCTAAAACTACCTTTGCAGACTATATCTTGGACAAGCTTGCTTATGTATCGCCTTTATATGGGGCAGTAAGACATGAAAGGTTCGGCAACAGCAAGCATCAAATTCCTGTACAAGCAAATAAACTAGGTAAATTTGTGCCTATGCAAGAGCTGGCAGAATACAGCAAGCAAGTAGCAAACTTTAAGGCTATCAAGTTAGAAGCTCATAAGTTTGGAACACTCATTTCCTTTTCACAAGAAGCCATTGAAGATACTGGCTACAATTTAGAAAGTGAACTCTTAAGACAGCTAGCAGAAGCCTACAGCATGACATTAGATGAATTGATTGTTAAAGGTAATACAGAATATGATGTACAAGGCTTAGAAAGCTTGAGTACAGAAGATGGGGCAAAAGAGGTTAAGCTAACAACAGATATTACACCTGAAACATTAACAGAGATTTATTTCACACTACCTATTAGATATAGAAATACAGCTACATGGGTTATTTCAGACCAAACAGCTAAAGCCTTAACAGATATGAAGTTTGCAGATGGTAGACCAGTATTAGTCACCTCTTACAATGGTTCACCAATAGGAATGCAAACCACTATTTTAGGTAGACCAGTTATTATTAATGAGCATATTGCCAATATGGATGGAACAGGAACAGCCATTTATTTTGGAGACCTTAAGCGAGCTTTAATTGTAGGAGAAAGAAAAGCACTATCTCTTCAAAAATCTACTGAATACGGTTTTATTAATGATGAGCTTGCCATTAAGGCAAATATGAGATTAGATATTAAAAAGGCATTAGGTGAAGCGATGGTACTTGGAACAGTAGGAAGTATGGTTAAGGCATCTAGGAGTAAATCAGCTTAATGAAGCTCTCAGAAATTGATGTACCTTTTGTAAAGGAGTATCTAAGACAAGATGGTGATGAAGATGATAAACTCATTGGAGCTATTTTGGAAGGTGCTAAAGATTATATTGTAAAGTATACAGGGCAGAGTTTAAAGCAGCTTGAGGAAAGTGAAGATCTTGTTATTGCGGTGTTGGTATTAGTAGCTGAGTTTTATGATAATAGGACAATAAGTGTGAATGATAGAATTAATTTGAGGATAAATGTGATGTTGGAAAGTTTAATTGGTAGATATAGTGTGAATTTACTTTGACTTTTTCATGTGACATTGTAATATAAGTATTAAAGGGGGTTGTGTTATGAATGAATTATTAGGGAAAATAGGTAAATATGTAGGCAATAATAGCTTTGATGAAAATGAATTAGATGTCATGATGGATGAATGTGTTATAGCATTTGAAGAACAAAGCTATGGAATACAAATTGTACAAGAAATATTAGAATTGATGGAGAGAAATCCATTAATTGAATTTGGGTCTCCTGGAGCTTTCGTTCATTATGTTGAAACATTTTCAGGTAAGGGATATGAGGAATTATTATATGAATCAATAGAGAAAAAACCAACAGTGCATACATTATGGATGCTAAACCGCATAATCAATGATGAAGATGATAATAGGTATATTAACTTATTGAAAGCAGTCACAGAGCGTCAGGATATAGAAGATTATGTTAGAAACATAGCTATAGAGTTCTATGAATATCAAAACAATAAGTAGATAGAAATGAGGGAATACTATACATTTTGACAGCGGTAAACTAAACAAACGAATAACATTTATATCCTATTCAGAAAAAGAAAATGAAATAGGACAACTTATACAGCAGCCTGTACCAATCAAAACGGTATGGGCTTTTTTAGAGCCAATTAGAGGACATCAACAAACAGAAGCTCAAAGGCTAAGCAGTGAAACAACCTATAAGATATTAACCCGTTATTATAAAGGCATCAATCAAGAAATGCTCATTAACTATGAAGGCAAAAAGCTCTATATTCATCAAGTGTTAGATATTGAAGAAAGGCATTTTGCTTTAGAAATTACAGCAACGTGGAAGGGTGAAATGTGGGATTAGAAATACGAGGGTTAGACACCCTTCAAAAGCAACTTAACACTATTTCTACTCGTTATCCCTATGAGTCAGAGCTACTACTTACCAAGATGGGAAACAAATTTAGAGACTCAGTTAAGGCAAGAACACCTGATAGTGGTTATGAGAGTAAACGAAAACTCATGAAATCCTATAGAGTAAGTAAAGTACAAGGAGTAGGGAAAGACCTATTTGTAGAATTTAGGTCTACCTCACCCCATTTCCATTTAGTGGAACGTGGGCATCGTATTGTAGATAAGAAAGGTCGTGATACAGGTAAGAGGGTGCAAGGTAAATTTATGGTCGAGCAAACAACTCTTGAGTATCAAAAAGCC
>JAEZKI010000117.1 GCA_023415525.1 Bacillota bacterium
ATCCTAGTGGGAACTATAGGGTAACAGGGAAGGGCATTTTAGTAGGTATAGTAGATACAGGGATTGACTATAGCCATCCTGATTTTATAATGGCCAATGGAAAAAGTCGTATTCGCTTTTTATGGGATCAAACATTGGCAGGAAAGCCACCTATGGGGTTTGAAACGGGAACAGAATATACAAATGGAGAGATTAATGCTGCTCTTGCTCAACCTGAAAAGTCAGCCCAGCTTGCCTTGGTTCCCTCTCAGGATACCCTAGGACATGGAACAGCTATGGCAGGAGTTGCTGTAGGAAATGGAAGAGGCTCAGAGGGTAGGAATAGGGGGGTAGCTATTGACAGTGAGTTACTGATTGTGAAATTAGGGGAAGAAGGCGGCGATTCTAGCCGTCCTATAACGCGGGAAATATTACTTGGCTTACGTTATGTGCTAGAAAAGGCAAAAGAACTAAATCAACCTATTGTTATTCTTTTAGGCATAGGAACTAGTATAGGAGGACATGATGGAACAGCTATTTTAGAACGCTATATCCAGCAAGTGGCGCCAACATGGTCCTGTAATTTTGTAGTAGGAACAGGTAATCAAGGGGATAAGGGGGGACATACCAGTGGGCTGATAACGGGTGGACAGGAAGTAGATATTCAGTTACTTATTGAGCAACCTAAACAGAACTATCAATGTGGGGTATGGAAACAATTCATCGATGAGATACAAGTAGTCATTGAATCGCCACAAGGTGAACGAACAGAAAGTTTGAGTACATTAACACCTAATCGTGTTTTTTTCTTTGATAATACCATTGTACTTGTTAATATCTCAGAGCCTAGTACGGATATTTTAAAACAAGTCATTTATATCTATTTTGAGGCGCAAACAGAAGAAGGAATCAACACAGGAATATGGCATATTCGGTTAACAGGTATAAGCATATTAGAAGGAAACTACAATGTATGGGGGCAAATTAATGCAGATCCCCTTGATCGTAGCCGATTTTTAGAAGCGGATAGTGAAAGGACATTAACCATTCCTTCCACTACAATGGGGATAACCAGTGTAGGAGCCTTCAGTTCCAGTACGTCTCAAGTAGCTGCTTTTTCAGGTAGAGGTTTTACACGGGATGAAAGAGTTAAGCCTGACTTAGTGGCACCGGGGGTCAATGTTTTAGCTCCTTCTATTAAAGTGGATGTTTTGTATGAGGAGGTATCTGGTACCAGTATGAGTGCTGCTTTTGTAGCAGGAACTTATGCCTTACTTATGGAATATGGGATCTTTCAGTTGGGATTACCTTATCTCTATGGAGATGCCCTAAAAATTTATCTTTTGACAACAGCTGAGCGGCCTATAACTTATAGTCCTTATCCCAATACAGCGTGGGGATATGGCAGTTTATGTGTAGAAGGGGCTTTAAATCGAATAAGTGAGGTCAATGCAACCTCGACCTAAGGGGGAAAGAAGAGTGGAAAATAAAACCGATGCCACTTTACAAATACTGAGTATTGTTCCAGAAGAAGAACTGATGAATACGGCAGATTATCTACAATTAATAGGCTTTGATAACCCCAATAATTGGCAGATTATTGTAAAGTATAATGGAGATATTGAAAGGGTTGTAAGAGAGCAGGGTGGGATTGCACAGATTATTAATGAACAGTATGCCTTAATAACCATTCCACCAGCTAATATAAGGAACTTGCTGAATTATACAGAAGTAGAATATATGGAAACCTCTAAACGAATGGTTTATACAGTGACCAATGGAATGGAGGTAAGCTGTATCACTTCAGTTCAGAATAATTCACCCTATAACTTAAAGGGAGAAGGCGTACTTTTAGGAATGGTGGATTCGGGAATTCAATATGCCCACCCCGACTTTAGGAATGAAGACGGAACTACGCGCATTACCTCCATTTGGGATCAAGGGATACCTGGTAATCCCCCAGCAGGTTTTGTCATTGGGAGTGAATATACAAGAGAACAAATTAATGAAGCCTTAAGAGCACCTACTCGTGAAGAGGGGTTTGCCATTGTTCCTAGTCAGGATACCAATGGGCATGGAACCCATGTAGCAGGCATTGCAGGAGGGAATGGTAGAGGGTCCAACGGAAGGGTTGTAGGTGCAGCCCCTTCGGCAGAATTTATAATAGTTAAGCTAGCACAACCAGGGGGAGAAGATTTTGTACGAAATTCAGAAATTATGTTAGCTGTTAAGTACATTATTGAAAAGGCTACGGAATTAGGGAGACCTGTAGCGATTAATATAAGTATAGGAATGAATAGTGGCCCCCATGATGGACAGTCACTTTTGGAACAGTATTTAGATGATATGGCTACCCTATGGCGAACCAATATTGTGGTAGGAACAGGAAATGAAGGAAATGCTAGAAGTCATACAAGAGGGACTGTACAAGAAGGAAAAAGTATGGCCTTTCAATTTCAAATAGGTCCTAATGTTTTCTTTTATAATCTTTCTTTATGGAAAAGCTTCATTGATACTTTTGAATTTGAAATTATCTCACCGTCAGGTAGTCGTACGCCACGCATCGTCTATGCTCAGGGACCTGTTCAGTATCGGTTAGGTAATACACAAATTTATGCAGCCTTCGCAGGACCTTCTCCCTTAAATGGTGACGAGGAATTTGCCGTTTTTATGACTGGTGCTAATGGGGGGACCATTACAAGTGGGCCATGGGCCATCTTAATTTATGGTGTTCAAGTCCTCAATGGAAACTATAATGTATGGGGGCCTACGGTAGAAGCAGGAGGTCAAAACAGCTTTATGTTAGAGCCTGTTGTAGAAACTAGCTTAACGACTCCCTCTACTGCACGTTTAGTCATTAGTGTAGGCGCATATGATTCAATTACAGGACAAATGGCTCCCTTTTCAGGTAGGGGATTTGCTAGAAATGCCAGTGTTATCAAGCCAGATTTAGTGGCACCAGGTGTAGATATACTAGCCCCTAGCAATCAAGGAATGGGTTATCGTACCTTGTCAGGTACCAGTATGGCTACACCTCATGTGACAGGAGGCGTAGCGCTATTAATGGAATGGGGGATTGTTCAAGGCAATAATTTATTTCTTTATGGAGAAAATTTAAAAACCTACTTACTAAGAGGTGCGAATCGGAATATTCCTAATGTGACTTTCCCTAATACAAGTTGGGGTTATGGTAAACTTTGTGTACGTAATAGTTTAGATCTTTTAAGAAGGCAACAGGTTTTTTAAAGGAGGCCCAGTGGACCTCTTTTTAGTTTTGACTGGTAATGGCTTCTTAATAATGGGCAATATAAAAGTAATAGAATTGTAAGAGGTAGTTTATAGAATTCACAATAAACGTATGCTATACTCAATATATCGACTTATGACCAATATTATACTAGGAGATAGGGGGGGAGAAAACTGAATAATATAATAGAAGTTAAGAATTTAAGAAAGATCTATCGTATGGGAGAAGAGAAAATTGTAGCTCTTGATCACATGGATTTAGAAATTGAAAAAGGAGAAATCTGTTGCTTATTTGGAACTTCTGGTTCAGGGAAGTCTACACTTCTAAATATGTTGGCGGGACTTGAAAAACCTACAAAGGGAACTATTAAGATAAAAAATATTCATATAGAAAGACTTAATGAAGAACAGCTTGCCATCTTTAGACAAAAGTATATAGGATTTGTTTTTCAATCCTATAATTTAATTCCATCTTTAACTGCCCTAGAAAATGTTGCATTACCTCTTGTTTTTCAAGGTGTACCCAAGAAAGAACGGAATAAGAGGGCTAAGGAAATGCTAGAGGCAGTAGGCTTAGGTGATCGATTAAGACATAAACCTAAAGAAATGAGTGGAGGACAACAACAGCGAGTAAGTATCGCTAGGGCTTTTGTAAGTCGCCCTAAAATTTTATTTGCAGATGAGCCTACAGGCAATTTGGATACGCATACAACTTTGGAAGTAATGGGTATTATTACTCATATTGCAAAAGAGCTAGATCAGACACTTATTATTGTATCCCATGATCCAGAAATAGCTGGGTATGCTCATAAGATTATTACCATAAGAGATGGAAATATCTATCGTATAGAAAAAAATACAGATAAGGGGAAGGTTATCGTTTATGAACAAAAAGAAGAAGTGGATTAATAAATTAATGGTTTGGGTCATGTGTCTTGTATTGCTATTACCCATAACAGTTATACCTACAATGGCAGGGACATTGGTTATTACAGAAATTAAGCAAGGAGCAAGTGAACTTTTTAAAGGAGATGTTTTTACTTTAACCGCAAAATTAGCTAGTGAAGGAAGTGCATTTGAAGTAAAAAAGAGTCAATATGTACCTAGTATTTCAGTATTTGGAAGTGCTATAGATAGTGATAATATGACTTATGATATCAAATGGTGGAAAGAAGATCGAACAACTTCAGGTGATATGGCACCAGAAATGGATAGTCCAGAGGAAATTACCATTAGAGGGTTAGTCTATACAGGAGAAGGAAAAAATATAACAGTAGGAATTGATGGAGAATTTAAAGAAGTTTCTTTAAATGCAACGACTATTAGTGAAGGACAAGAATACTTAAAAATAGATGATAGTGTTAATCTTCTAGTTAAAACAGATACAACCCAAAATGCGCAAGTAAAAGTTATTAACACAAGTAAAACGACTTTGAAAAATGTAAAAGTACAGTTGCAATTAGATGAAAAAGTAGAAGGCATTAAAATAAAAACTGAAGAGGCAACTATTCCTCAAATTCAAGGAAAAGAAATCAAGTCAGCTTCTTTTTCCATTGAGGTGGATAAGGAAGTCAAGGCAAAGGTCTATAAAGCTACAGCCATTGTCAATGGTGTCTCTTTTCCTGTTAACCTGCAAGTAGATAGTAATGTGATGCCTTCTGTTATAGAAGTTAGTACAGAAGAGGACAAGGTATTTAGACCAGGCCTAGCACAAGATACCACCATTATTCTTAATAATGTAGGGGAACGTGCGGCTAAAAACATTCGTGTAGAGGTAGAATCAGATAAGGTAGCTATTGTAGGTGGAAGTAATGTAAAGCATCTACAGGTCCTTAATGCCAAAGAAAGTAAGACATGGACCTTAAAGCTTAATGTCAATAGCGAAGTAACAGCTTCCACTGTACCTCTTAAAGTGAACTTAACCTTTTTAAATTCTTTAGGCGAAGAAACAAAGGATACTCAGACGATTTATCTTGCCACAACGGCATTGCCAAGTGTTTCATCTGATGTAGTCATTGGTCATGTCACTTCTCCTAACGGTGTATTTGGGGTGAATGAAAACTTTAATGTTAGTTTTGCCATTTCAGCTCCTGAAGGAGCTCAAAATTTGCGTATTACTGTAAAGGGAGATGAAGGAATTGTTCCTAAATCTCAAAATGTTTTTTCTGTCCCTAAACTTAAAGCTGGAGAGAAAAAGGAATATACCGTTACTTTAGCTGCTACAAGAGCAGCAGTGAGTAGTGCTCATCCTATTGAAGTCGCTGTTGAATATGGAACAGGTGAAAAACGCCTTACCATCAATCAATTTGGAAGTGTGACCATTAGTAACCCAGAAAAAGATGAAGAAGATGACAAGTCAGATGGCACTAAAAAAGGCGGTCCTAAAATAATTATAGGAGAGTATAAAGTAGATCCTACTATCGTTAAAGCAGGGCAAAACTTTAACTTAAATATAGGCTTTTTAAATACACATAAACTTCAAACAGTCCATAACTTTAAAGCCAGTTTAAAGGTTATTGAACAAGGTGAAAATGATGCAGGTAATGTGTTTACACCTGTAGGAGCCAGTAATACATTTTTTATTGCAGAATTAGCACCTGGTGAGACAGTGAATAAAACCATTACCCTCTATACGATTCCAACGGCAAAACCTAAAACCTATGAAGTTACCTTAGAAATGGAATATGAGGACGATAAAGGAAACGAATTCAAACCAACAGAGAGTATTGGAATTCCTGTTGAACAAGTAACACAAATTGAGATAGGCGATGTACAAGTTGATCCAGGTCAAGTAGGTATGCCTTCCTATTTTAATGCCACTCTCTATAATACAGGGAAAACGGATATTACCAATGTCATGGTACATATCGAAGGTGAAGGTTTTACTGTTCAAGAAAACAAAATGTATATTGGAAGCTTTGAAAAGCAGATGACAGAGAATTATGCCCCCACCCTTATTCCTGATAGGGCAGGGACACTTACAGGAAATGTCATTATTGAATATGAAGAATCTACAGGTGAAGCCAAACAAGTAATAAAAGAATTTAGCTTTGAAGTAGCAGAAATGATGATGCCAGAAGACCCAGGGATGGAGCAAGGGATGGATATGATGCCACAGCAATCCATAGCCAAATGGCCACTCCTTATAGGCTTAGGTCTGGGGGTTTTAGTTGCTCTCATTGTGAGTGTGGTAGTTCTTAAAAAACGCAAGGCTAAAAAAGAAAAGATGATGCTTGATGAAGACGATTGATTTAGTTGAAATGAGTATTAGAAATTTGTGGCGACGTAAAGTAAGAACGTTACTAACCGTATTGGGTGTTATTATTGGAGCTTCTTCCATTATTCTTATGCTTTCTCTAGGCATTGCCATGGATCGCAATTTTGAAAAGCAAATTATGCAGATGGGGAGCCTAACAACTATTTCGGTAAGTGGGAATAACTATGATGATCCCAATGCCCCTAAGTTAGATGATAAGGCCATAGAAGGGTTTAAAAAATTAGAAAATGTAGAACGTGTTGTCCCTATTATAAGCGATTCTTTCTATGTGACCTTTGGTAAATATCGAAGTAACTATGAGATACAAGTGTATGCCATGGATCCAGAAGATATGGTTGCTTTAGGTTATAAAACTGTAGAGGGAAGATTATTAGGTGAAGGTGAAAAGACGAGTATGGTCATGGGGGGAGGGCTTACTTATGATTTTACTAAAATTGGTAAACGTTTTAACTGGAGAACCCAACAGGAAGCTCTTCCAATAAAAACGGAAGAAGATAAAATGAGCCTTGAAATTACACTGTTTGATTATGAGACAGGGAAAGCACTGCTAAAAGATCCAGAGGGGAATAAGATAAAAACACCTAAGGCTACTGAATTTAAGGTAGTTGGAATGTTGGCAGAAGATAATTGGGAGGTTTCACGTAACATTTATATCCCACGCGAGATTTTTGATACTTTAGTGGCTCAGAAAAAGAGCTATTTAGAAAAACTTAATGGTAAACAAAATACCACGGGAGGCAATAGTTGGGGAAGACAACAAAATAAAAAAGGGGTCTATCAAGAAGTAAAGGTAAAAGTAGATGACCGCAATAAGGTATTAGAGGTACAAGAACAAATTAAGGGCTTAGGTTATTATGCCTATAGTTCCATGGATGACCTAACCCAAATGAAAAAAATCTCGGGAGGTATACAAATGGCCCTAGGTGGCATTGGAGCAGTGTCTCTATTTGTAGCAGCTATTGGTATTGCCAATACTATGATGATGAGTATTTATGAACGTACCCGTGAAATAGGGATTATGAAAGTGATTGGAGCTAAAATCATCGATATTAAGAAGATGTTTCTTATTGAAGCTATTTTAATTGGCGCCATTGGAGGAAGTATAGGTGTTTTATTCTCCTATGGGATTTCCATTATTATTAATACAGTAGGGCGTGGGATTGGTGGCGTAATAGGGATGTATGATGCCACACAAGTTTCAGTTATTCCTATATGGCTTGCTCTAGGAGCTATCTTATTCTCTACATTTATTGGACTGATTTCAGGTTATTTACCTGCTAGAAGAGCTATGAAGCTTTCTGCATTAACAGCAATCAAAACAGAATAAAGTAAAAAGAGTGCTTACCTTTCTATTCTTGGCAAAAAAGCCAAGAGTGAAGGAAGCACTCTTTTTAGTTAAACAAATGGAGAAGCTTGAGCATAGGAAAAGGCATTAACTAAGTTCACCAATTCGTGTAACGGCTACATAGATTTGAGAGATTTTATACCAAGTATTTCGACCTACAATGCCATCTTGAGGAAGATGGAAAATTTGTTGGAAGGTTCTTACAGCTTCTTCCGTACGCTCATCAAAGTTGCCATTTGTAGCTACTTTTGGAATAAGAGGATAGTTGTTACTAATACGATTAAGTTGCTCTTGAATGGTACGTACATTAGGACCCGTATCACCTAATCTTAAAGGTGTACCAGGATAGGACTCAGGAATGCCTTCTACTTCAGGGGCAGTAGGTAATTCAATATCCCCATAGAAATTTCTCAGGATTTGTTCAGCTGTGAAGCCAGCATCTCCTAAATCCTTACTTCCCCATTGGGTCATCCAGTTAGGACACTGGGATTGAATGCCATCACAGTATTGGGTAAGGAGTGGCTGAGTAACACCTGGTCTTTTGACATAAGTGGTAAAGACATCTGCTACAATAGGCACAATCGTATCAAAAATATTCCGACCAAAGAAAAAGGCATGGTCATAAGCTGTAGAATTGGTGATGGTGAAGTTTTTACCCTGATTACGATACCATTCAGTGAAAACACGGTTAAGGGTAAAGGAAGTAATCGCAATGACATTAGCCCGTATGGTCTCTATAGGCCATGTAGGGTAGATTTCAGAACTTGCTACATTGGCAATATAGTCTGTAAAAGGAACGGTATAATTAGGGGCACTATTATCAGTAGGTAAACCTGCATGAACGATGACAAATTCAGGAACAATGACACGATCAAGGACAATAAAACCACTACCAGGCAAAATGGGCTTAATCGCTAATTCAGGAATTTTAGGAGGATAATTGCCAAAAAGTCTGGCAGGGCCAATAATAATCTCTTCAAATAGTTGCCTCTTTAAGTAGCGGGCAGGTTCAAGAGCAATGGGTTGAATAGATTGGGTATCAGGGAAGACCTGGGTACCATTGATGACGGTATCTACATATTCGGGAGAAGTGGTTTCAATGCGATAAGTCGAATAGGGTTGATTCGTATTAAGAGGGTCTAGGCTGTAATCAAGAGGAGGTGTAATCAGTTCAAGGACTTCAGTTTGACCTACTTCATTAGTAGTAAGCTGAGCATAGATCTTTTCATCTCCATTAGGAGCAATTTCTTTAATAGTAACAAGTACGTCAGGAATAGGTGTTCGTGGGCCACTTAATAGGTTATTGGTTGTTTCTACAATAAGAGAGCCTGTGTTTTGACGAGTAAGTAAAGGGGGATAAGCACCATGAGTCATAAGTTTTTCCTTTCTTTATTTTATGAAATAATAGGTTATCTATAATATATGAAATAAGTGTATGAGATAGAACTCCCAGAGATATCTTATAAACAGTTTCAATTTGAAATCATCGGTATGAAAAAGGAAGAACTGCAAGA
>JAEZKI010000130.1 GCA_023415525.1 Bacillota bacterium
CCTCAAGTATGGAATTAATAATTTGTTTAAAGCCATAGTCTAGAAAATCATCTTCTGAAGTAGCAAAAGCAGTTGTTATAAACCTTCCTTTGGTCTGAACTAAGGTTAAAAGGGCTGCCATACTGGACCAGAGAATATAAACAGTCTGCATAGGAATAACTTCTTGTCGTATGATACCTTGTTCTTTTCCAGTTTGAATAAAGCTTGCCAGCAAAGCATTGATTTGCGTTCCCAGTTCAAAAATCTCCTGCATGCTCATAGGGAGTTTATCTTTATCTAACTCTCCTGTTTTAGCCTGTATGACATTTTGAAAGGAATGGGGGCTAGTCAACTGATACTGCTTCATTGCCCTACAGATTTCCTGATACCTTTCTAAGAAATCTGTCTTTTCTTTTAGAGCCGCTTCAATGGCCTGCTCTAACTGAGCTAATCCCTTTGCAATAATATGATATAAAATATCCTCCTTACTCTCAAAGTAAGTATAAATAGTTCTACGACTATACTCTGATGCTTTTGAAAGATCCTCAATAGTAGTTTGCTCAAACCCTTTGCTTATAAAGATCTCCTCTGCTGCCTCTATAATCCGTGTCTTGTGTAGAGCTGTAATAGCTTCCTTTTTATTTTTTCTATCCATTTTATATATCCTCATTCTAATAAGTATATCATTAGTATACTGTTTCAGAATAACATTGTCAACTCCACTCAAAAATCTCTCTTCACTCTCATCATGCATCTTTCTATTTAAACAAAAGCATCCAAAGAACACTAAGTTGAGGATTAATGTAAGCAAAAAAATCTCCTCTAGTAACTTGTTTTTTATTACATAACAAGCTACTAAAGGAAAGCTATACACTATATCTCATTATTGTCAATTCTCTTTTTAAGATCTATGATTTTTTCTTCTATTAACCGAGCAGTTTTTATGAACTCTTTATCAGACTTTCCACTAGGATCTTCAAGTCCCCAGTCTTCTCTATACTTACAAGGCAATATGGGGCACTTTACATTGCAACCCATTGTAATGACAATATCCACTTGAGGAATATCCTCCAACAATTTACTTCGCTGGGTTTCATTCATATCTATAGCATATAACTCCTTAATTATTCTCACTGCATCTTGATTAATTTGTGATCTAAGCTCTGTTCCAGCTGAATAACTTTCAAAGGTATTACCTGCTAGTTTCTTACCTAATGCTTCTGCCATTTGGCTTCTACAGGAATTATGCACACATATAAATGCTACTTTTGTTTTTTTCATCATCTCTTCTCCTTCTATTGTCTTTTATTGTCTTCTCTTTTATCTCAGTGTCCCACCTATACTAAGTTGCTGAATGTTTTGCCCTTTATTCGCATAAAATAGATCCCTACTAATAGGCTCCCCTTAAGAACAGTCGATAAGGTAATGCTCCACCAAATGCCATCAACTCCTAGATAATTCACACACATATAGGCCATTGGTAATCTTAATGCTGTAAAGATGATACTGACATAAGATGGGATCTTGGGTTTCCCTATTCCTGTTAAGAAACCATTGGATACCATCTCCATGGCATTAAAAATTTGTGAATAGCCAATAATCTTCAAGTAACTTGCTGCTATAACAATGGTGTTTCTCTCTCTTACAAATAAGCCTACTAATTGTTCAGGAAAAATCCAAAAAATTAAAGTTGTTAAAATGGCATAGATAATGGCTAATCCCATAGCAACTTCATAACCTTTGTGAAGCCTATCATACTTTTTAGCCCCAAAATTCTGCCCAATAAAACTAGCTACTGCACCATTTAAGCCACCTGTTACCATATAGGTAATGGCTTCAATCTGTACCCCAATCTTCTGTGCTGCCACTGCATCAGCACCAAAGGTTGCAATCAGCTTGGCTAGCATAATATTAATAAGAGTAAATAAAATTCTTTGAAAAGCGATAGGGCTTCCTAACCTAGCAATCTCCCTCATCTTTTTAAAATTTATCTTCCTCTCAAAGGGAAAACTAAAAAATTCCTTCCCTATCCTCCCATACATCACAAACATTACACCATTGGCAAGAAGTGTGGCTATTGCAGCACCTGCCACTCCCCACTTAAAACCATAAATAAAAAGAGGGTCCAATAAGATATTCAAAACAACCCCCATTACACTAATCTTAAGAGCACTTTTAGTATTGCCTACACTGGCAAAAATCCTTGAAAATAAGTTATTAAAAAAGGCAAAAAGGAGCATAGGGGCACTCCATACCAGATACAAGTACGCCTGTTCTTCCACCCCTGGATTATTTAGACGTAAAAAGCCGATCAAAGATCTTCCAAACCCAATTAATAAGATAGCATAAACACTTCCTGTAATCCCACTAATCATCATTCCTGTTTGGATATAGGCTCTCGTTTCCTCTCTATCTTTTTTCCCCACACTGTGAGAAACCTTAATCCCTGTTCCTATCATGATCAATGCATTAATAGCATAACCTAAGTTAATAAAAAAACTAGAAGACCCAATACTAGCTACTGCATTACTTCCTAAATGGCCAATCCAAAGCATATCCACTAAATTATAAGTGAACTGCAAAAAGGAGCTTCCCATAATAGGTAAAGCTAATGCCAGTAAGACACTCATTACCTTTCCTTTTGTTAAATCAATCTTTTCCATTGTACCTCCAACACTTTCACGTTTTATCCTTTTAAGAGAACAACAACTTCCTCTACTTTTAATACCCGTCCAAAGGCTACAACCTTTTCATCAATGACGAGGGCAGGCGTACGCATGACACCATAGGCTGCTATTTGTGCAAAATCAGTTATATGCTCAATCTCTACTTCCATTCCTAATTGTTTTAAAGCTAGTTTTGTATTGGCTTCAAGTTCATGACACTTTGCACATCCAGAACCAAGTACCTTCACAGATCTTTTCATTTTTATAA
>JAEZKI010000187.1 GCA_023415525.1 Bacillota bacterium
CATTGGCGGTGCTTCTGCACTCCTTGGCACCCTCCTTCAAATTAAACCTATTTTAACAGTAGAAGAAGGTAAAACCACTATTTTCACCAAAGTTCGTACAAAAAAGAAAGCGATTGATACAATTATCCAGAAGTTCCTACAAGATATTCATGAAGCACCATTAGGTGAAGTTATCGTTCATCATATTAATTGTCCTGAAGAAGGCCGACTTTTGGCAGATGAATTAGAAAAACAGCTCCATTGCAAAGTTCAGATTCAAGCTATTGGACCTGTAATTGGTCTTCATGTAGGGCCTGGTAGCATTGGCCTAGCTTATTATACCCTTTAGTTAAAATTATAAGTTTTCTTAGACTTATGCTCTAAGGCACTTATCTTTCGACTTATCTAAGCCTCTCACTTAGAAATTAATTTTTCTAGATGAGAGGCCTTTATATTGTTTCCCTCTTTAGGTAAAAGTCTATTAATATTTTTGTAAAGTATTTCACCTACAACTTGTAACAAATTTTATATTATATTATAATATTATATAATGATATATAATGTAGTGCGTTAATTTTTAATAAATTATTATTTAAAGAGGTGCATCAATGTGGAAATTTGTTTGTTTATCTGGATTAGTACTTGGCCTTCTTGTATTTAATTCACTGTTATTTTTTATTAATAAGCTCCTTTTTAAAAGAAACTATAAATTGACAACTAAAATTTATTATATTATTCCCAGTATTGGTATGCTTTTATCCGGTCTACTTACTGGTAAACTGATTACTTTATATTTATTATAACGGTATCAAACAAAATTTATGTTAGAGAGGTATGGTATAGTGAAACTCATGTCTGTATTAGAAAAATACAATTTAGTTGAAAAAACAGAGGACGAGGTGCTTGCAGGAAACCATCCAACGGATGCGCCATCCACTCCTAAAGAAAAGGTTGTCTCAGCTAATCAAGGGGAGGCACCTCAGTCCAAAGAGCCTGCTATGCCTTCTGAAGTAGTCACTCTTAAGGAAGAAGTACCTACATCATCTCCTATAGCTAAGTATACAGCCAAACTTACTTTAGAAGAAATTTATGGACGCTATGATCTTACCATTCATTCTTCTACAGATACAGTTTTTATGTTGGAGGAGCTCCTTGCCGCCCTTCCTGATAGCCTAACAGAAGAAGTTCTCAAACATACAGTAAAAAATATCATTCAAGTTTCTCGTCTTAACCTAGAAGTTCTTTTACAAGATGGTGAAAAGCGTTTAAATGCTCTTCATGAACTCATGAAGGATTATACCACTTGTACTAGTAAAGAAATAGCCAACTATCGTGCTGAAATTGCTGAACTCACAGCCTCTATCCATCAGCTTCAGGAAAAAATTAAGTCTAAGGAAGTTCTTCTTAAAAGTCAAGATGAACTGGTACAAAATGAAACGGATCGTATTGAAAAAATTGTAGGTTTCTTTAAAAAATAGTCTTTTCTTGCGAGGTACTACATGCTTAAAACATTCTCTGCAAAACAAATACTTATACTATTAGCTTTACAAACTTTTTTGTATTTATCTGCCTTTACCCTTGTTTTATTTAATGAAATGAGTCCTGTTATAAAAAAATGGGACTCTTTAATTTACAGCAATATTTCTGTAGAAGAGCTAGACCTATCCGGTCGAACGACTGCTGAAGCTGAAAGCTATCTCACCAGTACTTATGTAGAACCTATCCAAAACAAAAGACTTTTTGTTCAAGTAGGGCCTCATACTCATACATTGCCTCTTAAACGCATTATAAAGGCCACTAATTTAAGTACTGTTTTGGAGGAAGCCTTGCAATTAGGTAAATCAGATTCCTTTTTTACAAAATACCAGCATGTTAAATATGGGGTAACAAAAAATTACAGTTTAACCTTTGAATATGATGAGCAAGCTATTGCCGACTTTGTTAAAAGCTTAAATGCTACCTTACAAACAGAAGTAAGGGATGCTAAAATTCAAAAGGGGCCAAAGGGTAAACCAGAAGTTATCCCTAGTCAGACAGCTTATAAATTAGATCAAGAGAAACTGATTCAGCAGATTCATACTACCTTATCTCAAAAAATAACCGATGATCTTTCTATTACAGCCCCTATAGAAGAAATAAAACCACGCTATACAACTGAGTATATGCAGGCTGCCACTACAAAAATTGCTTCTTACTTTACGCTTTTCCCTAGCACGCCTGATGGACGAACGGAGAATATCCGTTTAAGTGCAGAGGCCATTAATGGCACTTGCCTTATGCCTGGTGAAGTATTTAGCTTCAATGAAAAAGTAGGTGAAACAACCCGTGAAAAAGGTTATCAGAAAGCCCCTATTATTGCTAATGGCTCTATTATCTATGGCTTAGGTGGTGGTATCTGTCAAGTTTCTAGTACCCTGTATAATGCTGCATTACTTGCAGGCCTTAACTCCCTAGAACGTAGATCTCACTCCAAGGTATCTACTTATGTACCTATAGGGCTAGATGCTACTGTTAGTTATGGAAGCATCGACTATAAATTCAAAAATACCTTTGATTATCCTTTGTACATAGAAGCTTATACAGATTCCAACAAAGTTTATGTGAACCTTTATTCCCATTCTTCTTTTGCGCATAAAAATTATGTAATTGAAAGTAATATCTATCGCACTTTGCCTTCACCTGTGATTTATCGCTATGATTCTAAACTTCAACCTACTGATAAAGTTATTCTGCAACGGGGTTCTGTAGGGTATAAGGTTAAATCTTATCGTAAGCTTTATGAGGGAACTACTCTCGTTTCTACAGAAGAAATTGGTGATGATACTTATCGTCCCTCTTCTACTATTTATCTCGTTGGCGAACAAAAATAAGAGCTCTCTCCAAATTTTGGAGAGAGCTCTTCTCAGTTTTAACGCATAACAAATAGTTTCTTTAGTTCTGTTAAGGTATCTCTTAGCTCGGCTGCTTTTTCAAACTGTAGCTCCATAGCGGCCTTTTTCATAGCCTTCTCAAGCTTTTTAATGGCTTTTTCTAGTTCTTCTTGGGACATGGATTCAGGATCTTTATCTTTAAAGAGTTTTTCTTCTTCTACTTTCTTGGTAGCCACAATGACTTCCCGAATCTTCTTATGAATTGTCTGTGGAATAATACCATGTTCCTCATTATACTCACTCTGAATTTTACGACGTCTTAATGTTTCTGAAATAGCTACTTCCATTGAACGGGTCATTTGATCTGCATACATAATCACATGACCTTTAGCATTTCTAGCCGCACGTCCTATGGTTTGAATAAGAGAAGTTTCTGAACGCAAGAAACCTTCTTTATCTGCATCTAATATGGCAATTAGAGTGACTTCTGGAATGTCTAAGCCTTCTCTTAAGAGATTGATTCCCACGAGAACATCGAAAACACCTAATCTTAAATCTCTAACAATTTCAATGCGCTCTAAGGTATCAATGTCAGAGTGCAGATACTTTACTTTTACACCCATTTCTTTTAGATAATCCGTTAAGTCTTCAGACATTCGTTTGGTAAGGGTCGTTACCAATACTTTATCACCTTGTGCAACTTGTTTATTGATTTCACCTAACAAATCATCAATTTGCCCTTTTACAGGACGTATTTCAATCGGTGGGTCTAATAAACCTGTAGGACGAATAAGTTGCTCAGCCACTACTAAAGAATGCTCCAGCTCAAATTGCGCTGGCGTAGCAGATACAAAAAGTAACTGATTTATTTTACTCTCAAACTCCTCAAAACGCAAAGGTCTATTATCTAAAGCAGAAGGTAGCCTAAAGCCATAGTCGACTAATACCGTCTTTCTAGCCCGATCGCCATTGTACATGCCCCTTATCTGAGGTACTGTCATATGAGACTCGTCAATCATCATTAAAAAGTCTTTAGGGAAATAATCCAACAAAGTAAAAGGTGTACTCCCCTCTTCTCTCCCAGATAAATGTCTTGAATAGTTTTCTACTCCTGAGCAATATCCCATCTCTCTGAGCATCTCAATATCAAAATTCGTACGCTGAGTAATCCGTTGCATTTCTAGAAGTTTATCTTCTTCTTTAAACTCTTGAACTCTCTCTTTTAGCTCTTCTTCAATGCGCCTAATGGCTTCATGCATCTTATCTGTAGAGATAGCATAAAAAGAAGCAGGGAAAATAACAACATGCTCTCGATAGCCTAGTAC
>JAEZKI010000208.1 GCA_023415525.1 Bacillota bacterium
AAAAGTGGCCCAAAGTAAGGAATCATATTAAAGACACCTACGATAAGAGAAAGTAATATGGCGTAAGGATTCTTTAAGATAGAAAGTCCAATGAAACAAAGAACACCAATAATAGCAGAATCAATAAATTTACCTATAAAGAAACGGATAAATATTTGATGTCCTTCGCTAGAAATACTAATGATTTTATCAGCTTTTTGCCCACTGAATAGTGAGTAAACAACACGTTTGGAGCCATAAGCAAAAGCATCTTTTTGTTGCAAAACATAAAAAGCTATAACTAATGCCATAATCCCATTAAAGAAGGAGGAGGTAAAAGAGTAAGCTTGAGCAACTACAGTAGACAAGACTGTAGAAAACATACTATTAAGCTTAGAGAAATTCAAGAAATCTTGTAAGTTAGTATTGATCATTTCAAAAAACTTAGGGACATCAATGGGGAGATTAAAGGTTGTAATGCCATTAATCATGTTGCCTTCTAGGGAAGCAATACTAGCTTGTAACTCATCCATATAAGATGGAAGCATCTCCACCAAATCCTTAATGTTTCCTAGAATTTGAGGAACAAGATAGCGAATCATCAAGATTCCGGTTCCAAGAATAACAAGGTAAACAATAATAATGGATAAAGTGCGAATAAGCTTTTGATACTTAATTTGATGAGGTTTAAAAACTTTTAGTAGATACTTTTCAAAGAATCCCATAATAGGATTAAAAAGATAGGCAATAAGCAAACCATAAAGGATAGGGGATAAAATTTTAAAAATGCCCTTAAAAAAATTCATAATAGAAGGGGCAATGTTATCAGTGTTAGAAGAAACTCTATAAAATAGAATAGAGACCACGATAACAAAGAGTGCATAAAGCGCAATTTTTAAATACATATTATTATGCCAAAATTTTTTCATGTCTTACCTCACTTAGTAAATGATAGGTTTATTCTAACATATTATTATGTAGAAAAAAAGAAATAATAAATGCTTGACATAAGCGAGGGGCTTAGATATAATAATACTTGTCCTAAGGAAAGCAAACCTTTGGAGAACATATGCGGAAGTGTCGGAACTGGCAGACGAGCAAGACTAAGGATCTTGTAAGCAATGCGCTTGTGTGGGTTCAAGTCCCATCTTCCGCATTAAATTTTAAGAAAAAGCCTTGAATTTTCAAGGCTTTTTTTTGTTGTTTCAACTTATGTAGTTCTGTTACACGTGGCGCGATATCCGTGAGTGAGAGATATATTTGTTACATTCCCAGTTTGATTTGTATGAGTATAGTTGTAAACTATTGGATGCGTCGCTATAGTAAATTCTAGTTGTTCAAGTTGGAAATCTCAAGTCCCCTCTTTTTTATAGTGTAACTTTAGCTTAATTAACCACCCAGCTTTGCTGGTAAGGATAAAGGTCTTATAGTAAAGGAAAACACCTCCAATTCTAAACGTATAGTTTTTGCCACGAAGTATAGACGGCAAGAGATGTATGGAAAAATAAAATATAGTTGTGGAGCTATGAATTGGTGATATAATTTAGATAAAATAAGCAAAATTAGTGAGGTGAATTATGATACGAGAAATAACTAAAGATGATTTTGAAGGGTTAATGAGATTATATACGCAACTACATAACAATCCAATGCCAGAAAAGAACTCTGACGTGTTGGAGTTATGGAGTAGCGTTGTAAATAACAAAGATCACCACATAATTGTGGCAGAAGAAGAGGGAAAAATTGTTTCGTCTTGTGTTTGTGTTATTATTCCCAATTTCACACATAATCAGCGACCCTATGCCTTTGTTGAAAATGTAATAACTGATGAAACATATCGGAAAAAGGGATTGGCTACACAATGCTTAAATTATGCTAAAGAAATCGCATTAAAAGAGAAGTGTTATAAAATAATGCTGCTTACAGGTTCAAAAGAGGAAAGTACGCTTAATTTTTATAAAAAAGCAGGGTATAACAGTAACGATAAGAAGGCATTCATTCAGTGGATATAATTTTTATCTTTGAAGTTAAAAAAGTGAAAATAATGCTTTTTTGTTAACTAGAAATATGATATAGTAAATATGCTTTAAGTTAAGCGGTTGTGGCGGAATGGCAGACGCGCTAGATTCAGGTTCTAGTGTTCGCAAGGATGTAGGGGTTCAAGTCCCCTCAGCCGCATGATAGTCAAGGTTTCTTAAATGACCTTGAAAAATAGGTCCCTCTAGATGTGTAAGGCCACATTTGGAGGGAATTTTTGTATATCACAAGTCCTGCTATTCAAAAACTTAGAGCTTAACGACGCTGCTTAAAACAAATGGTAAAATGAAAATAGAAGAAATAATAGAAAATAGACCTGTGTCATATAAGGCTTAAAAAACTCCAATAGCTACATTGACATTTTTAGATAGCAAGCATAATATACTATATATTGAAAGACGTAGATATGAGGTGAACAGATGAGGAATGAGTACAGGGAAAATGCAAAGGTATTTAAGGCGCTATGCGATGAAAATCGTTTAATGATTTTAGAAAAGCTACAAGATGGCGAAAAATGTGCCTGTCAATTACTAGAGGATTTAGAGATAGGCCAATCTACACTTTCACACCATATGAAGATCCTTTGTGATTCAGGAATTGTGACTAACCGAAAGGAAGGCAAGTGGACGCATTATGCCATTAGTAAAGAAGGGGCAGATTATGCTAAAGAGCTCCTTGAGAAACTAACTGTTATCAATAGGCTGGATAAAGGATACTCATGTAAAGAATAATGAGCCATCAAAGGATGGTTTTTTATTAGAGTATTATATCGAAGAAAATAGATATATTATAGGGGGATAGGGGATGAAGCTATGAAAGGAGCTTGGCTATTTTTTCAAAATCAGGTATTAGGCATGAAATGGCTAAATGAACTTATTGGCAAAGGACTTTCTAAAATGGGGATAGATGTACAGGGAAAAGTAGGAGGAAGTCTTCATTTTTTTATTTATGATACCATAAAGATATTTGTACTATTAGCTATTTTAATTTATGCAATTTCTTATATACAAAGTTATTTTCCACCAGAAAAAAGTAAAAAGATAATGGGTACATTTCATGGAATAGGAGCCAATATAATAGGAGCCTTATTAGGGACTGTCACTCCCTTTTGTTCCTGTTCATCTATTCCTATTTTTATGGGCTTTACAAGTGCTGGTATACCACTAGGGGTAACCTTTTCTTTCTTAATCTCATCACCCATGGTGGATTTGGGTTCATTGGTATTACTAATGAGTATCTTCGGTGGGAAGCTGGCTATGGCATATGTGGCTGTAGGACTTGTAATAGCTGTATTAGGTGGCACCCTTATAGAGAAGCTTCATATGGAGAAGGAGATTCAGTACTTTATTAGGCAAGCTAAAAATGTGGAATTAGATGCACCTGAACTTACTACAAAAGCTAGAATAGGCTATGCAAAGGAGAGAGTTAGTGAGACTGTCAAAAAGGTTGCACCCTACATTTTAATCGGCGTAAGCATGGGGGCGCTAATTCATAACTTCATTCCAGAGGGGTTTGTTCAGGTTCTCCTTGGTGAGAATAAATGGTATGCAGTACCACTGGCAACATTAGCAGGTATTCCTATGTATGCGGATCTATTTGGAACCATTCCAGTAGCAGAAAGCTTATTGATGAAGGGTGCAGGGCTTGGAACCATTCTAGCGTTTATGATGGCGGTAACTACCCTCTCCTTACCTTCTTTGATTATGCTAAGTAAAGCCATTAAGCCGAAGTTACTCATTACTTTTATAGGTATTGTAACAGTGGGTATTGTTTTAGTGGGGTATCTTTTTAATGGATTTTCCTATTTATTTATATAAAAGATAGAAAAGA
>JAEZKI010000384.1 GCA_023415525.1 Bacillota bacterium
TACGAGTTATTATTGGAATTACGAGAAAGACTTGATCAGATTGCTATTGTAGGGCTAGGGTATATTTCAGAGGATTTTAGATTAAAGAAGCTAGAGGAAAAGTTAAAGGCATTGAGTAGCAAGGCCCCTGTTTTGGCCAAGCTTTATGACCTTGTGGTCAAGCTCCTTGAGGGAAAAGAAGTAGAGACCTATTATATTGAATTGAATAGCCTAGTAGATGCCATCTTGAAGACGCAAGGGAGCAGTAAACCAAAAGGTGAGGAAGAAACTTTAACACTTTACCCACTTCAAACTAAATGTACACTCACCTTTATGCAGCTTCAAGAGATCAGGAAATTATTAGCTGGTGTAGCCGATGCAAAATGGGCAAGTCTCAAAAAAGGTTATAAAGAAGGGAAATTAATAGATAACCGTTTATTAGGAGCCTTTCTGGACAATATTGGGGATAGTTATGAGTATGTAGATGATTATTATGAATTGCCAGAAGAGGAAAGAAAACCTTTTAGCATGAGTACCATTCTTGAACAATATGGGAAAGCTATTGTTCCTATTATACTAGAAAGATTTGAGGGCTATAAACCAGCAGGAAAAGTTAATGCTATTAAAATGGTCTTTCATTTAGGAAAAAGTGATTATAATGCTTATTATAAAAGGTGGGCAGAAAGCGAGGAAGCAGAGGCAGTTGTTGCCACAGCACTTAGTGCATTAGGGGCCTTAGAGGAGAACAAGGAATTTTTATTTGAGTTTAAAACCAAGAAAAAGAAGCTTCAAGAAGCAAGACTCCTAGCATTAGCTGAGATCCTTCATCAAAAAGGCAAAGAGGTTTCAGGTGTTCTTACTTGGGATGAGTATGTCTTATCAGGGAAAGAAATGGCTGAGATTAGAGAGTATTGCCTAAAAAATGAAGATTTTTTTGCTAAAGTAAATGAAAAAGTATGTCTTTATAATGACGAAGAGTTTATGAACTTGCTTGTGGAAAAAGCGCAAAAGCTTGATAAAGAAGTAGAAACATTGGGAACTCCCAAATATGGTAGCAAAAACTATCAGTTCTTGAAACAAGCAGTGTATTTATTGGATCATTATAAGGTGGAGACCGCTTTAGAAACAGTAGAAAAGCTCATGGCACTTAATAAGGAAAAAGGCGAACTATGTTTTGAAGCAAGAATAGACTCTTATTTATTAGTTGATTACCTAATAAAAAGCAGATATCCAGAATGTAGACTGTTTTTAGCTGGGCTACAGGATCAATATAATGGATACTATCTCACAGAGAGTTTTGTAACGGCTATAAATTGTTATGACCCTAAGAATGTATATAATGAATTTATTGATCTTGTCACTAATAAATACCCAAAGGTAACACTGACTATTATTGAAATGCTTGAGAGATTTCAAGATGGAGATGAAGAGGTGTTAGCCTGCAGAGGGGAAAAAAAGATTTCTAAAACTCTTGGAGAATTGCTGGGACATCAGTATATGACTATAAATGGTAATAGAAGAATGGGAATAAAATTAGAGAAGATAACCTGGGATCTCCGATGGCTTAATTTTGCAAAGGAGTATCCTTCTAATCGGCTGATGACCTTCTTTTTACTAAAATGTGCAGAAGAGAAGAAGAGAAAAAATTACAAAGATTATTATGTAAAACATAGGTTGAAATGGGATAATCAATATGGAAATGAAGAAGTTGAAAGATATTTGGAGCTGAGTAGTAGTGAGCGTTCAGACTATGAAGAAGAATTAAGATACCTTGTTTTAGGATTATTATTAACTGGAGCAAAAGAAGAGGCTATATTATGTATCCAATATGTTTTTGTCTATCATTCCCCTGAGAAGTTTGTGCCTATGTTTAGCAAGTGGTTAGAAAAGGAAGATTTAGGGCTTTTAGACCGTTTTGAGAAACGCTTACGCAATTTTGAAGAACAGGAACTTCAAGAAATAAATAACTTTATTAATGAAATAAAAAAGAATGTATCTGAACAATGTTAGTGTACATTTGCAAAAATAATTAGGGGGAGTAGGCTATGGTAAAAAAAGAAAAGGATATATTAAGACAACCCGCAGAGGTTTTATATAAAGAGGAAATAGAATCCCTGATAAAACAGGATAAGCATTCGGTGCCAGTGGGTTGGCAGATGTCACCTCAAGCAGTGTTAACTTATATTATAGGTGGCAAGACACCAGGTATGGAAATTACGCCAAAGTACATAGGTAACAAGCGTTTAGTAGAAATTTGTATTGCTACTTTACTAACAGACCGGGCTCTACTATTAGTGGGTGAACCAGGTACGGCTAAATCATGGTTATCTGAGCATTTAACAGCTGCCATTTATGGGGATTCCACAAAGGTTGTTCAAGGAACAGCAGGGACAACAGAAGAACAAATTCGTTATTCTTGGAACTATGCCTTACTCCTAGCAAAGGGACCTTGTAAGGAAGCGCTCATTAAAAGCCCAGTATATGAAACCATGGAAATTGGAGGCATTGCACGTATTGAAGAGATTTCAAGATGTGCCTCTGAAGTACAGGATGCCTTAATTTCTTTGCTATCAGAGAAGCGTATTGCTGTACCTGAGTTAGGTATTGAAGTACCAGCAACAAGGGGCTTTTCTATCATTGCTACAGCCAATACAAGGGATAAGGGTGTGAATGATATGTCAGCCGCGCTTAAGAGACGATTTAATATTGTTGTGTTACCAACCCCCAATGATATGGCAACAGAAATGGACATTGTAACAAGACGTGTGGCTCAGCTTGCCGATAACCTCCAACTTAATGCGCCTGTTCCTAGTGAAGAAATGGTAAGTAAGG
>JAEZKI010000422.1 GCA_023415525.1 Bacillota bacterium
CCCTACGCCTATGCAAGTTGAAATGGATCAATATGAAAAACAGGTGGAGGAAAGTGTGGTGGATAGCCTAACGGATAAGCGAAGGGGTGAACCATGATAAATCAAGGGTTTAGTCTTATCTTAAGAGTACTTCTTGGGTATGGTGCAGGCCTTTTTATTTCAGGGGGGATCATAGCCTTTATTTCCATTATAGGAATTGTCCCTATAATGGCACATCGTTCCCACACTCAGCACTATGTACGCCATTATGAGACGGCTATTGCCATAGGTGCTGTACTAGGGAGTATTTTATCTATGTGGGAACCTGTTCTACCTATAGGGAAATCATTAATGAGTATTTTATCTTTTGCAAATGGTATTTTTCAAGGCGTACTTATTATAGCTTTAGCAGAAGTGTTAGATGTTTTTCCTATTACAGATCGTTTGATTCGTTTAAAGAAGGGTATTTATTTGGTTGCTTTTGCATTGGCCCTAGGGAAACTAGTAGGTGCATTGTACTATTATTTATACCCTATTTTCTTAGAATTGATATAAAGGAGAAAGAAAGATGGCAAATATGAAGCAGTTTAAAAAGGGCTATCAACAGATTGTAGATAGTCATTCACCCAAAAACAAGGTATGGACAAATTCTCTAAAGGCCTTTTGCACAGGAGGAATCATTTGTACATTGGGTCAGGGATTGACCAATTTATATATGTACTGGGGGCTTTCTTTTAATGAAGCCAGTATGCTTTCCACCATAAGTTTGGTTTTAGCCAGCATGGTATGTACTGCTTTTAATGTTTATGATGACATAGGAAAATTTGGGGGAGCAGGGGCTCTTGTACCCATTACGGGGTTTGCAAATTCCATGGTAAGCTCTGCTATGGAATATAAAAAGGAAGGATATATTTATGGTTTAGGAGCCAAGCTCTTTTCTATAGCAGGACCAGTTATTGTATTTGGTACATTGGCCAGTGTGGTAATTGGACTTATTTATTATTTTGTATAGGAGGTGAATTATGGGACGTGTAGGAAAACAAACGATTGTATTTAAAACGCCACCTGTTATTACAGGAGCTTATTCAAGTGTAGGCCCTAAAGAAGCAGCGGGCCCTTTAGGCAGTTATTTTGACCATTGCTATAAAGATGAACTTCTTGGACAAGATTCATGGGAAAAGGCAGAGAGTAAGCTCGTTGAAGACACTATACAGGGGCTTTTAAAGCAAACAGGAAAAAATCAATCGGATATTGAATTTCTGTTTGCAGGAGACCTTGAAAATCAAATTATAGCTACAACATTTGGCATAAGGAATTTTAACATCCCCTATTTTGGGCTATATGGAGCTTGCTCCACTATGGGAGAATCCCTATGCTTAGGAAGCATACTACTTGCAGGAGGAATGGCTAATAAGGTGATTGCGGGAACTAGTAGCCATAACTGTGCAGCTGAAAAGCAGTTCCGCTATCCTTTAGAATATGCAGGTCAACGCACATTAACTCAGCAGTGGACTGTTACAGGAAGTGGTTTTGTGTTAATAGAATCTCAAGGTAAAGGCCCAAAAGTAGAAGCAGTTACACCTGGCAAAATAGTTGATTTAGGAATTACGGATATTTTTAATATGGGGGCAGCTATGGCACCAGCTGCCATAGATACTATTGTAGCCCATTTAGAAGATACCAAGAAGCGACCTTGCGATTTTGATGCGATTATTACAGGAGATTTAGGCAATTGTGGAGTAGATATTGCTTTAACATTAGCAGATAAACTAGGTTATGATCTAAGTGGAGTATTGTATGACTGTGGTAAGCTTATTTTTGATGGAAAGACGCAAGATACCCATAGTGGAGGAAGTGGGTGTGGGTGTAGTGCTTCTGTCTTTACAGGCTATTTTTATAAACAACTTAAAGAAGGGAAGTTAAAGAATATTTTACTGGTGCCTACAGGCGCTTTAATGAGTCCTCTTAGTGGTTTTCAAGGCAATACTATACCAGGTATTGCCCATGCTGTTAGTATTGTCAATGAATAAGGAGGAAACAAGATGGAAATGTTGATGGAGTATATTAAAGCTTTTGTTGTAGGTGGCCTTATTTGTGTTATAGGACAAGTTCTACTAGACCGAGTCAAACTGACAAATGGTGTGATCATGGTCACCTTTCTTGTGGCAGGAGCCATTCTTACTGCATTAGGGTTATATCAGCCACTTGTAGAATTTGCCGGAGCAGGAGCCACTGTGCCTATTTCAGGTTTTGGCTATGCGCTGGCTAAGGGAGCTATGGATGAAGTGGCAGCTAGTGGTATTATGGGTGCTTTTACAGGCGGCCTTAAGGCCACAGCAGCAGGTATTACAGCTGCCATTGTATTTGGGTATTTAGCTGCCATTGTTTCAAGTCCTAAGAGCAAATCATAAAAAGGCATAAAATAAAGAGACTATTTGAAGAAATTTTATAGAGGTGTCAGGCTAAAATAGTAAGTCACTCTATAGGAAGACAATCAAATAGTCTTTTTAATAGGTAATAAAAAAGGATTAACATATAAAATATTTTGACAAAGTTAAATTTTACTTGCATAAAAAAGTAATGTTTATTACAATAAAGGTTATATCATAAAAAGGAGTGGTAGTTATGAAAAATGAAATTTTAGAATTACTTCAACAAAATAGTAGATATAAAGCCAGTGACATAGCCACTATGTTAGGACTTGAAATAGAAGCAGTAGAAAAAGCAGTCGCGGAAATGGAAAGAGATCAGATTATTTGTGGGTATAATACACTGATTAATTGGGATAAAACCGATCGAAAAGATATGGTAACGGCTCTTATTGAAGTGAAAGTGACACCTCAAAGAGGTGAAGGATTTGATAAAGTTGCAGAGCGTATTTATAAATTTAAAGAAGTAAAAGCCGTTTACTTGATGTCTGGTGGCTTTGATTTTACAGTTATTATTGAAGGAAAGAGTCTAAAAGAAGTGGCCCTCTTTGTTGGGCAGAAGCTAGCTCCACTTGAATCCGTGCTTAGTACGGGCACCCATTTTGTACTGAAAAAATATAAGGATCATGGGGTTATATTTGAAGAGACCAAAAAGGATGAAAGGATGATTGTATCACCATGAAAATAGAAGATATGATTGCTAAACATGTAAGAGAAGTTCCCCCTTCAGGGATTCGTAAGTTCTTTGATATTGCTAATGAGATGGGAGATGCCATTTCGTTAGGTGTAGGAGAACCTGACTTTGATACACCTTGGCACATCCGTGAGGAAGGCATTTATTCTCTTGAGAAGGGGAAAACAGTTTATACAGCTAATGCAGGACTTTTAGAGTTACGCCAAGAAATATGTCGTTACATGGAAAGAAGATTTGATTT
>JAEZKI010000435.1 GCA_023415525.1 Bacillota bacterium
CCTCAACCTACCCTCACCACCTTAGACTATATTTGGGGCAATGAAACAGAGAATGGTGAAATCTACTATATGGAAAAGGGTGGCTCCAGTGTTTATACAATGGCTAGCGATGAAATAACTTCCTTTATAAAAGACTTAAACTTCTTTAAACTCATAAGTAAACAGCCTGCCTTTGTAAACCTGGATACGATCACCGATGTTACCCTGAGCTTTGGAACTGAAAATTACAAGTTAAGCCTGAGTGAAGAGTCTAAAACTTCATCCTCTGAAAAAGAAGAGCCTCAAGTCATTTATACTATCAACGAAAAGTCCGTTGAAGAAAAAACTTTTAAGGAAATCTATCGCACCCTTATTAGCTTATCAGCTTCTACTTTGCTTGAAGGCCCTCAAGTAGCGGATTCTCCTGGATTACAAATTGTCTTTAAATTAAAGGATGGAACTACTAAAGAAGTTACCTTCTATCCTTATAATTATCAATATTACAGCTGCAATCTTTATGATACCTTCTTAGGTGGCTGTGATATTAAAACCATCACCTACCTCCAAGCACTTCTGAAAAAAGCCCTTGCCTAAATAAACAAAAACCCCTAAGTCACCATTTCGTGTTCTTAGGGGTTTTTATTTATCTATGCTTTCTGTAAGCTGCATCTTTTTACCTCATTTGTTTTTAATTTTATGAAAGCCCATAAGCTTTTAATACTTTTCCCATTTTCCCATCTGGAGTGGGATGAGCTTCTTGATCATTTAATAGCATTTGTCTGATGACGATGCCATCTTGTATAACTATCATCATGCGACTACCATCCTCATTCATAACGACCTTAGTATGCATACTCCTATCATCATGATTATCCAATGGCCTTATTATCCTAGGTCCATCTACCTTCTTCACCGCCTTAAGCTTATCATTTAAGGTTGCATCAAAAGATTTTTTATCCGTTGTTTTTTTAGTATATCCTACACTCTCTGTTAGGTGATAGGAATTCACAACGCTTGTTAGCATATTCATCATGCTCCTCACCTCCTTATTAACTTTTAAGTTTTTCTATCCATCTATATCTCACTTCCTTTCTTTGTTTTATTTATACTTTATATCGACATTTCCTATCAAAACTTTAGATAATATCCTGATTTTTTATGTTTATATAAAAAAATAAGCTACAACCCTAAATACACTTAAGATTGTAGCTTACTCTATAACCCTTAGTCGAAAGTAGGTTCGATCAGACCATAGGTTCCATTTTTACGTTTGTAAACAACATTGACTTCTTCTGTCTCACTATCTAAGTATACGAAGAAATTATGTCCTACTAATTCCATTTGCATAATTGCTTCCTCAGCATCCATAGGCTTAACCGCAAATCTCTTTTTACGATCAATCTTTATTGTTACATCATCTTCTTGTTTTCCTTCATTCAAAAAACTAGGTGTAAACTGTAAAGATCCTGTGTTTCTATGTTTACTTCTTAACTTGTTTTTAAATTTATTAACTTGTTTTTCTATGACTTCTACGGCATCATCCATAATATTATACATATTTCTGCCTTCTACTTCAGCACGAAGAACTGTGCCATTAAAGGGGATAGTGATTTCAATAACATGGCTAAGCTTTTCAACAATTAAAGTAACTTGAGCCTCTACATTGTCATTGAAGTACTTATCTAATTTTTGCATCTTTTCTGCTACTGCATTTTCTAGTGCAGCTGTAAGTTCAATGTTTTTTCCACTAATGTTGTATTTCATATGCATCTCTCCTCTCAACTAGCTTACTGATTCTTGCTAGATAAGCTAATTATATACTATATATTCGAGAAAAGTTACGAATTTCCTTTTTTTTACGCAAAAATTTTATACTTTGTTACACTATATAATAAAGTGTAACATTTTTTGTTGCCTTACAACTAATCCTATATAGTCAACTTTATTCATCTTACTCTTTTATAAGTTTATTAAAAAGTTGTATTTGCTTACTTCTTAACAATTTAAAAAGTGGTACACCAGCAATGGTAATAACGACAAACTCACCAATTCCTACTTGTAACATGGTTAAGGCAAGGGGTAGTTCAAAAAGTTTATTTAACATGACCCCTATCATAATGGCATTAATAAGTGTAGGCCAAATAGAAGCAATCCAGATGCCTAACTTACTTTGTTTCATCCCTTTGCCTGTTAGGGCCATTAAAATCACACTGATAAGTGTGGCCACTGTCCCTACTATTGCATCTAAAGCACCATTGGGACCCAATAAATTAGCAATTAAGCAACCTAAGGTAAGCCCCGGGATATAAAAGGGATCAAAAAAAGCAAAGAGTGTCATGACTTCTGAGATTCTAAATTGAATGTTCCCATAGCTCATAAAGGCAAAAACTAAAGTCAGTACAACATAGATGGCTGCAATAGCAGCTGTTTTTACAATTTTGTGTGTGGTAATTTTCATTTCTATCCCTCTCTTAATCTTTTATTTTGCATAGCAAGAGAAGCACCATCTGTTTGCTTTATTGTATACGAGTACCTTTTATACAATAAAAAAATCGTAGGCTTTCACCTACGATATACATACTTAATAAAACTAGGCTACTTCTTAAGTGTAGCTAGCTTACAGATACCGTAGTTTTGTTTAACGACAGGAGGCTTTCGAACTGTCCTATGCAATTTTTACTTTCTAAGTATATCTCCTCTGACGAAGTTATGCAAGTTCTATTTATATCGCTTTCCTAAGCTTCTCTTCTTGGCTACTTGCCTCTTGTCCTCTCGCATGCATATACTCTGACAGTACAACCCCCATCATAATTAAAGCAGCACCTATTACCATATAGACGGTAATCACTTCCTTAAAAAATAGAACAGAAAATAGGGTACCAAATACGGATTCCATACATAATATAATAGCTGCCCGAGGTGCGGAAGTATATTTTTGGCCCACTGTTTGAAATAAAAAAGCGATACATGTACTAAAAATTCCTAAATAGAGAATAGGCACTAACATCTCTAAGTTTATGGTTTTGGGAGGAGTCTCAAAAGGAATAGCAATCACAAACCCCAATATACTACAGATAACCATTTGAATAACTGCCAACCGAATAGGTTCTACTTTTTTAGAAAAATGTCCTACAGAAGTAATATGAGCAGCAAAACCAACGGCCCCTACCACACCTAGTACTTCTCCCCAACCTATGGTAAGCCCCGTAGTCGTGCTAAAGTTTAAAAAGGCAAAACCTACCATAGCAATAAAACTAGCTACTAAGTTATATTTTTTTATAGGTTCCTTAAAGACTACCCTTACTAAAAAGGGCACCATAATCACATTAAGAGCTGTTAAAAAAGCGAGCTTACTCATTTCTAAGTAAATGGCTCCCGTTGTTTGAAAAGCAAAGCCTAAAAAAAGAAAGAGCCCTACAAGGCTACCATATTGGACTTCCTCCTTTG
>JAEZKI010000437.1 GCA_023415525.1 Bacillota bacterium
AATCTTCTTTGATAGAAACCACGTGAACGCCATATTCACCAAATCGCTTAAGAATGCTGACTACTTCTGCCGGAGTATCACCCAAATCTATTAAACTCCGTACAATTACGGTATCCTCAGCAGCAACGGTGTTCAGCAAACTACTTAGCTCAGGTCGTGCAACATCACCCATATCATCAATGTAAAACTTATCTTCAGATAAATCACATTCTCGTATCAGCTTAAAGAGTGGCTGATTATTTACTTCGTACAACAGGCTTTTATTTTCAAGGATATATGCATACAACAAGCAAGACACCTCCCATTCTTTACAACTAATACGTCCTTTTTTATAAATACTGTCCAATGTTTTTATAAATCATGTATCTCCAAACTGTCTCATAAAATCCGAAATAAATGATATCCCAATAACTCTTGTATATGACAAATATCAGAACCCGACACTTTATCAATTATTTTTTAAAATTTTTCTTTCTGTGTCAGCCTAATTCTATAAATACATACTTTTTTCTAGGTGTGATGATTTTGGATCCAAAATCATCACACTATTTACCGACACCTAAGTCTGTGTCATATTATTAAAAATTTGATAAAATATCTTTTTCTATCAAATAACTAATGTCACAATATCCTCCCTGCATAATTGTAATGTAGTCACTGATAAAATGTTCAAAAAATTCACTTGCCATTTCATAAGATTCAAAATCACCTTTATCTTCTGCAAAACGTTCATGCATTTGATAAATAACGCTACTATCAATTATCATACAAAATCCATATAAAAGCTCATTATTCATTTGGTTAACTATATCCACGATTTCGTCAATAATTATTTTCTTAATATCTATTATTTCAGCTTCAAGTAGCAGACGTCCTTCGGCCTTATCTGCAATTATTGTAAAAGGACAAGTTCCAAAACTTTGTGGAACCTCGATAACATAATCCTTCATATTACATGAACTATAAAACCCCTTACTATCTAGCACACGACGAACTGTAGCAAGTGCCGTTGCCCCTCTAAATTTATAATCATCCGCCATAACATTTTCGCCAATTGCGATATTTGCATTATTACTTTTTAACATAATATAATTCTCCTTCATCTATAATAGTTCTCAACCTGTTCTCTTCATCTAAAACTTCTCTAAAGAAATCTTTAATAACTTTATCCTTTTCCTCTCCTGGGATAACAAGTGGTATATGCCTAAAATTGCGGTAGTACAAATTTCCTTCTTCGTACACACATTTGTACCCCACCACTTCACAGAGTTTTCTTACAAGCGTTCGTGTACCCTTTTTGCTTGTACATTTAAAGATATTTCTTTCATATATTACTGTGCAAAATCCACTATTAGCACCTAGCATATCCATAGTCACAACCGTTGTGAAAGGACTATCGAAAAAAATGTTTGTTCCATCTACAAAACCAATTTTTAAATTACAAGTCTTTGGTGTAAACACTTTTTCAACATACGTATAAATTGCTTGATATACACTAAATTCTTGTGTGAATAGTGTAAGATTATTATTAGTCAATATTTCTTTTAACCATAAACTTGCCCATTGATTTAATATATTAGTTTCCTGATATCCAAGACCCTTAATCATTATTTCACCTCCTAAAATAAATTTTTAGGCATTAAAAAATGCCGTCACAAAGTGCAACAGCATTTAAAAATTTCTATATAACCACATCTCATAGCCGATATACACTTTATAAAAAAACATACAATGACATTGACATCATTGTATTTCGCGCTTTTTCCGTGTATATATCGTGCTTAAAATCGTGATATTTTTAATTATTCAAAAACTATATTAACATTTTACCCTGTAGAAATACTACAGTCAACACCCATGAACAAAGTTTTTTACGGCTAGTTACATCAAAATAGGGATTTATAGCGTAATGACACTATAAATCCCTAAAAAAATTATTTGAGTTATATCTGTACTTGACGCAATCTATCATAAACCACATCAACAAGTAAATCCTTTACTGTATTTCCGAACTTTTCATCATCCAGCACCCTTTCACAGAAACTTTGATTTTGAACCATTCTATCTATAACAATATTCATAAACGCATCATTAAATGGATATTTAAAATGCTCAGCTGAATTGTTGCAAGCTTGTGTTCTTAATTCCTCATTTTTATCCATATCAGAAATAAACTGCTCAACAATAAGCATATCCTCTTTAGTAAAGTCTGTACCAAAATTATCATTTAGTTTATCTACCAACTCCGACAATGGTGCTTTTTCTTCTTCCATCTTTGATTTGCCTGCATGCATGGAATTATATAAGGCTTCACTTTCTTTTAATTCAATAGCACCCTCAAATATCTTTTGCACTCTATAATATTGCAAAGATACTTCTTCATCTAAGAATACCTGAGATACTTCGCCTTTCTTAGGTAACTTTTTAAGTAAACACTTACCATAGGCAAAGAATTTGTGCATATCCCTATCATCAAGACGAACAATACCACTGACAAAAGAGTAAGTACGCACAAATTTAGTCAATGTGCTTTTAAACTCTTCCTGCTCATTATCGGCTAAAGCCTTAAATCTATCTACTGCTGGGTCAAGGTAGTTGTTTAACGCTCCGAAATCCAAATTACCTTGCTTTTTAGTTGGCTTGAAGAATACTTTTGCAAATGCATTAACTTCACTATCCCAATAAACCCTAAATTCATCTAACTTAGATTTAAGGTCATATACAATATTAGCATCAGTTACTTCCTCAATAGTAGTTTGCTCATAATATGGCTGAAATGCCTCTCTTATATCATCAACAGAATTAACAAAATCCAAAACGAAAGTGTCTTCTTTACCAAAACAAGTACGATTTAGCCTTGAAAGCGTCTGAACTGCTTTTACACCACTTAATTTCTTATCTACAAACATAGTGTGTAATAATGGTTCATCAAATCCAGTTTGATATTTTTCGGCAACTAATAACACTTGATATTCACCACTAGAAAATCTTTCAGGTAATTCTGTTTCAGGAAATTTATTCATAGATACTTCTGTGTAATCTTCTCCACCATCATGGACTGTACCAGAAAAGGCAATTAAGATGCCAAGTTCCTTTTCATACCCCATCTTCTTAATATACTTTTCAAACTCTTTGTAATATCTTACGGCATGTAGACGCGAACCGGTAACAACCATAGCCTTAGCTCTACCACCAATTTTGTCTTTAGTAACAGTACGGAAATGTTCAATCATTATTTGAGTTTTTTGGGCTAAATTGTGTGGGTGTAAACTTAAATACTTGCCCAATGCCTTATTGGCTTTGCTTTTTTCATACCTAGGGTCATCAGAAATCATTTTACCTATCTTAAAGTATGTTTCATAGGTCATATAATTTTTTAGCACATCATGAATAAAGCCTTCTTCAATAGCCTGTTTCATAGAATAAACATGAAAGGATTGAGGAATCTCATTTGCATCAGGAGTGCCAAACATTTCTAATGTTTTCGCTTTAGGTGTCGCTGTAAACGCAAAAAATGATAAATTAGATAATTTTCCATGAGTAGACATTTCCTTTAAAATTTCATCTTCACTATCAGTAATATTATTTTCCTCACTAGCTTCTTCTTCAGCAATCTTTTGATAATATTCTTCTTCAGACACTCCATCAGTATTACCCAAAATAGCTTTCATTTTTCTGCTTGCTTCACCTGTTTGAGAAGAATGAGCCTCATCAACAATCACTGCAAATCGTTTGCCCTCTAATCCATTCACCTTTTCCAATATAAATGGAAACTTTTGCAAAGTTGTTATAATAATCTTTTTACCCGTATTAAGTGCATTTGCAAGTTGAGTAGAGTTATTATCAATTTTAATTACAACCCCATCAACATGCTCAAACTGATAAATCGTATCTTGTAGTTGCTTATCAAGTACAAGCCTATCGGTAATGACTATAATACTATTAAAAATAACCTTATCATCGTTATCATGCAAGTTGGATAAATGATGCGCAAGCCACGCAATAGAATTGGATTTACCACTACCTGCACTATGCTGAATAAGATAGTTATTGCCTGTGCCCCTCTCTTTTACATCAGCAATCAGTTTTCTTACCACATCTAATTGATGATAACGTGGGAAAATCAGATTTTCTTTCTTGCCATTGGCTTGCAAATGAATAAATCGTTGAATAATATCCAATATACTATCCTTCTGCAAGACCTCATCCCAAAGATAGGAAGTACGATATGTACCATCTCCAATAGGATTGCCTTTACCGCCGTTCTTGCCCTTATTAAATGGCAAGAAATAAGTATCAATATTATTTAACTTAGTTGTCATCCATACTTCATCCGTATCTACAGCGAAATGTACCAGGCATCTTGCCTTGAAGGACAATAACAATTCCCTAGGGTCACGGTCTTTCATATATTGTCTTTTGGCATTGTCCACAGTCTGACCTGTTATCTGATTTTTCAGTTCCAATGTTGCAAATGGTAAACCATTTACAAACAATACCACATCAATAGAATTTTCATTTTTTAAGCTATAACGCACCTGTCTTGTGATAGATAATATATTTTTTTGATAAAGCTCTGTACTTGTTTGGTTCATAGAGCTGGCAGGAGGGAAGTAACATAAGTCAAACTTAGCCGGTGCATCTATAACCCCATGACGAAGAATATGCAGCATACCTTTACTATCTAACTCCTTATTAAGCCTTTTTAAAAAGTTAGCCTCAGTATGCACGCCATATTTTTGCTCAAGCTTTTTCCATTCCTTAGACTGACTATCTTTTAAAAATCGAAAGAGTAGGGCAGTGTCTAAGGCATACTCACGATTATAATCTCTTGGATTTCCTTTGATATAACCACCATGGTTAATCAATGAATATTCAATTTCATTTTCAAAGGTTATCTCTTTAGTTTGAATAGCCATTATATCGCCACCTTTCCTGTAACTGCCTCGCTGATAATAGCTTGACGATATTCTTTGAGTTTTTCTATTTGTGCTGTAATATCAGATGTAAGACTGTCAATGTCAGCTGTTTTCTGGTCTACATAGTTAACGATTAAATGTTGGATTTCTATGTTAGGTGCCGGGAATTTTAATTGCCTAATTAATGATTGACTAATATTAGGTTGTCCTCCACCATATGCAAGGGATAGTAAATAACTTCTAATTGCAAGCCAGCAATAAAACATATACTTTATACTAATACCATTAGGTTTGCTCATAACACAACAAGCCTGATTTGTACATAAGGGAAATGTCGTAATTCCTAATTTTCCTATTGTTGCACCATACATAGCAACAACTAATGAATTTTCATCATAAACTTTTAATGCTGAGTGTTTCTTTAAAGCTTCGATTGTAACCGTTTTAGATGCTGAATAAATATATCCATCTGTTAAATCCCCCGTATTTAACCAAGGGATATCACCATTATAAAATTCTCCTTGTTCTGCTTTTGGTGTTGTACCGCTGCTTATTTCATTAAATAACCAACTTATTTTTTTTACTTCCCAACCCTCAGGTATTTCTCCAATCCACTCAATACCGCTATCTTTCATATTAGCATTTTTATCTAAACCCTTTGTTACGGCTTCACTGATAACGGCTTGCCTTTTTTCTTTTAACAATTCGACAAGCTTTTGCTTGTCTTCAATCAGGCTGTCAATAGCAGCAGTTTTTCGGTCAAGGTAGTCAGCGATTGAATGTTGGATTTCTTTAGGGGGTAATATGAGTCCCGCATCTTTTAAAATTGTTTGCGTTATACTAAAAACTTTAACACCATACACTCTACTTCTAATTTGACTTCGCCACTCCTGTGTTGAAAACAAATATGCAAGATACCTCGCATATACTTTAATAATAGGATGAGCAATAATTGTATGTGAGCCAGCAAACATATTTTTATCACAAGTTGATTTAATGTATACATTGTTACCACTACCAACAATATCCTCCGAAGTATCGCAAAAAATAAAGTCATTTTCATCAACCAAAGCATTACTTTTATTTTTCAAAAGTTCTACAGGTGCATTTTTCAAAACATCACGTTCTATATCCAAATCAAAACCATATTTTGAATGTATTTCACCATAATTTATACATGGAACTCCATTCTCTAACAGTTCACCTCTAGTAATTGTCAAACCAGTTCTAGTATTGAAACTATATCTAAATCTTCTTACTTCCCAATCCTTTGGTATCTCCCCAATCCAAGAAACTCCACTGTCTTTATACTCGTCATATTTTTTCATTCTCCAAGTACCTC
>JAEZKI010000439.1 GCA_023415525.1 Bacillota bacterium
ATTCTGCTATTAAGTTATGTAATAGGCATGAAAATCTATCAAGTGAAATGTTATAAGGCAGCTGATCATAAGACAAAACTTTATTTCTTATTTAAAGAGATTTTTTTCCTGATGGATAAGCAAGGAAAAGCAATGAAGGCTCAGGAGACACTTCTTAACTATGTTATGCGTATGAAGAAGGAAGAAGAGGATAACGGCCTTAGTGTTATAGTGGAGGCTTATATGGCCATGCGTTATGGTTATAAAGGGGTATCTTTAGAAATAATCCAAGAAGCAGAGGACTTTAAAGCCCTCTGTCTCAAAAATATAGCAAGAGAAAAAGGACAATTTAGAGCATTTTATTATAAAATACTTTTTGCTTGGAAGTATAGTAGCTTGAGAAAAGAGATTAGAGAATTGAGACTTTAAGAAAGACTTTAGACATAAAAGTCATAAAATGTTATAAAAAATCTTTTACTGAAATAAGAAATAGAACTTGTGTATCAAAATAGATGATGCTAAAATGGGTTAGTAAAAACTCGCTTAGGAGGTTAATAATGAATGATATAAACTGGCTTAGTATAGCATTAGGCTTTTTTGGTGGATTTGGCCTTTTTCTCTTTGGAATGGAGTATATGGGAGAAGGCTTACAAAAGGCTGCTGGAAGCAAAATGAAAAAACTATTGGGTGTATTAACGAATAATCGATTTTTAGGTGTACTTGTGGGTGCAGGTGTAACTGCACTTATTCAAAGTTCTTCTGCAACAACAGTTATGATTGTAGGGTTCGTTAATGCAGGTCTTATGTCATTAACACAAGCAGTCGGCGTAATCATGGGTGCAAATATAGGAACAACTGTTACGGCATGGATTGTTTCTTTAGGAGAGTGGACTAGCTTTCTTAAACCATCTGTAATGGCTCCTTTATGTATTGTTATTGGCGTTGTAATGACTATGTTTGCTAAAAAACAACATGTAAAGAATGTAGGACAAATTGTATTTGGATTTGGTACTTTATTCTTAGGTTTAGATATGATGAGTGATGCAGCTAAACCTCTTTCAACACTTGAAGAAGTAAAAAGTCTATTTATAGTATTAGGTAACAATCCTTTATTAGGTATTTTAGTAGGTGCACTTGTTACTGCTGTAATTCAGAGTTCTTCAGCTTCAGTTGGTATTTTACAAGCATTAGCGACAGCTGCTTTAGTACCTTGGAATTCAGCCATTTATATTATTTTAGGTCAAAATATTGGAACATGTATTACAGCCATTCTTTCCAGTATTGGTGCAAGTAAAAATGCTAAACGTGCAGCAATGATTCACTTATTGTTTAATTTTATTGGTTCTATTCTTTTTGCTATTGTAGCATCCATCTTATTCAAGTTTGTTGTTCCAGAGTTGGCTCCAGTAAGTATTGAAGTTACGCAAATAAGCATTATACATACTGTATTTAATGTATTAAATACCATCATTTTATTCCCCTTTGCTAGCGTATTGGTTTATTTGGCAGAGCATATTATTTCAGGTGGAGAGGAAATTTTAGAAGGTGAGCTAAAACACCTTGATGAACGTATTATTGAAACCCCTTCTTTTGCTGTAGAAAATGCTGTTAAAGAGGTGGTAAGAATGGGTAATTTAGCAGAACTTAATGTAAAGGCAGCTATGGAAGCCTTGTTTGAAAAGAAGGAAGATAAGATAGAGGAAGTTTATAAGCGTGAGAAAATTATTAATCAATTACAACATGGAATTAATCACTATTTAGTAAAACTTTCTAATTCTCCTATTTCTGAAAAGGAACATTCTATTATTACAGGCTTATTTCATACAGTAAGTGACATTGAACGTGTGGGAGACCATGCAGAAAATATTGGAGAACTTGCCGAAATTCTTATTAAAGATGATTTGGTTTTTTCGGATATTGCTCGTAAAGAATTGCAAGAGATATATGATGCAACACTCAAATGCTTTGAACTTTCCTTGCAAGCCTATGAATTTGCTGATAAAACCATTGCTAAAAAGGCTTTACCACTGGAGCAACAAGTAGATCAATTGGAAGAGATACTTCGTTCACGTCATATCAAGCGTCTATCTGAAAATAAGTGTAGTTCAGTACCTGGTGTAGTATTCCTTGACACGATCAGTAATTTAGAACGTATTTCAGACCATGCCTCAAATATTGCCATCACTATTTTAGATGAAAATAAATCGCTGACCATGGAAGACATGAAATTATCTGTAGAGTAGATTAAGTAGAAAGACTTTGCAAAATTGCAAGGTCTTTTTTAGTGCTCTTTCAAAGACTGTAAAGGAGATTGAGAGGCTAAAAACTAAAATCTAGATGCAAAGCTAAAGAAATAATGAGTAAGAACTAGAAATATGGAAGAAAAATATTGATTAATATTCAAAAATTTTATACAATAAAGTCATGGGACGTCTAATGAGACTGCGGGATAAAAATGTACCCAAGGAGTGAGAAATGCAAAAATTAATTACAGCATTAGATTTATTACTTCCAGAGTTCTCCCTTTTATTTAAGAACAGATATCATATCCTACAGATAATAGCTGAGCAGGGTCCTATTGGAAGGCGTAGCTTATCTACCCAGCTTCAGGCTTCAGAACGTATCATTCGAAAGGAAATAGATGTGTTGAGGGAGCAAGGGTTAGTAGAGTTTTCCCATCTAGGCATTACCATAACACCTGAAGGGGAGAATTTATTAAGTAGTCTTTATTTACCTCTTCAAGTTATAGAAGGTGTCTCTTTATTGGCTAGAGAGGTAGAGGCGCTTTTAGAACTTCAACAAGTTGTCAT
>JAEZKI010000455.1 GCA_023415525.1 Bacillota bacterium
CTATCCAGTAGTTCTTGTACCATTTCTTGCAGTATGATTTTATAAGGATGATCAGGTAGTCGCTTTATAAAACTGTAGGCTTTATCGGTGTATTTTTTAGCTAATAATCTTGCCTCGTTAACCCCTCCATATTCCTTGGTCAGTTCAATAATTTTCCCTATTTCATCTTCACTTAACTCTTCTTTTTCTAAAAGCTTTATAAGTTCTACTGGCTTCTTCTCTAAGGCATAAATAAGAGGTAACGTATAAATACCATCTCTTAAGTCATGACCCACTTCCTTACCTAATGTCTCTACACTACTTGTATAATCTAAAATATCATCTATTATTTGAAAAGCCATACCTATATTATGACCTATATTCCAAAACAGTCTACAAAGCTTTAGTGCACACTGACTTTCTGCTGCACCTATGTATAAACTTAAGGAAAACAACTCAGCCGTTTTACCTGAAATGCGTTTGAGATAATGCTTGACACTTACTTCTTTTTGAAACCTTGAGCTAAGCTGCTCCACTTCACCTAAGCAAATGCGAGACATGACCTTACTATCTATCTGTATGCTCTGTAAAGAGGCTGTACTGGCTAAGATTTTAAAACAAATACAGAAAAGATAATCTCCAATATAAACAGCATATTCTTTTCCATATTTAGATTGAATGGTTTCTTTTCCTCTTCTTAATTTGGAATCATCAATGACATCATCATGTACAAGGGTCGCCATATGAAACAGCTCCACTACTGCTGCTAGAGCCCTTGTACGTTCGGGTTGATAATCACCAAACTGGGAGGCAATCACTGTAAAGCCTGGCCGAATCATTTTTCCACCTGATTGGATGAGTGCTTTAATAGATGCTTCGATCACTTGATCTTTACAGTGGGCATTCTCTTCCATCTTATTTAAAACAGCTTCTAATTCTATCTCAACTTCTGGGTATTTCTTCCAGATTGCGTGCATCTTTTTACCTCACTCTTCTTTTTCTACCATCTCTTTAAAAAATGGCAACTTATACATATGCGCAACTGTATAATTGGCTGCTATCCCCACAAAAATCCCCGTCACAATCCCTGCTATTGATAAAAACGGCAGATACAACATAACGCCTATATTTTGCACAATAAGTGAAGCCACTAAAAGCTGTCCTATATTATGAAAAACTGCTCCTGCTGCACTTACACCGATTATACTTACTTTATCTTTTAACCCTTCTTTAACGAGGAGCATGATACTAAAACTTAGTATTGCCCCCATGCCGCCATATAAGAGACCTGATAGACTTCCCCCAAAGATGGCACTTAAAAATAACCTTGCCACAATGATCTTCATCACATCTGACTTTTTGTCCAAAGTATATATGGCTATAACGGTGACGAGATTGGCTAAACCCAACTTTGCACCTGGTGTCATAAAGGGAACAGGAATATTTCGCTCAAATACATGAAGGGCAAGTGCCATTGCCACCAAGAGTGACATATAAATTAAATGTTTTGTTTTTTTCATATTCTACTCCTAATAGGCATTGACATCTATGATATCCTCATCTTCTTCTACCAGTCGCCCCACAATTTCTATATATAACTTATGGGGTAAACAGGTAATAGACTGACCTGGTTTTTCTATAAAGCCTGTTTGGGTGCAAATCCCATCCGGGCAGTCTGCCTCAGAAACCATGATCTTTTCATTTTCTATGACTGCTGTGTTATTACCATAGTCCGTTTCTATAAGGAAGGGGGTACGCTTTACCTGCCCCGTTAAGGGGATTTCCTTATAAAGTCTGCCATCAATGGTTATCCTGGCATACGTCACATCATACTCGCTACTCCATAATACCTTTAAAAAAAGGTAGGGCACAAATGAAATAACAAGGAGTAAGACAATAATCAGCTTGTCCCATGGTTTTATTTTCATAATGGTTTCTTTGGCTCCTTCTATTTGATTTTTTTAATCCTATTTTTTATTTCTTTTATTATAGAATGAATAAACACCATTCTTTGATAAAAAAAGACCACTTTGTAGGATGAACCCAAGTGGTCTTTTTGTTGCTAATCCATCAATTTACTTTTCACTATAAATATGCTTATTCTTACCAAGCCACCAGTTTCCTGCTACTTTGGTAATCCATGGCATCACATAATAATCAAGACCAAATGTTCTACCTGCACCACTCATAAGTGCAATTCCACCAAAAGTATACCACAAGATATCCCAACCAGCCATAGCTGAAAGAATAAAATTCATTGTCATAAATACAGATGCTGCTGCTGCAAGCCACGTGAATAACCCTGCAATCAGTGCAAGACCGATGCCAATCTCCAAGATAACAACCATGATTTGGAAAAGATTAGCCATTGTTTCATTAGGAATCATAATTTTCATAATAGCTTCATAAAAACTTGGCATTTCACTTAAGATCGGTGTTGCATATTCTACTGCACTTTCTGCTGAGGATGCCCCTGTTAAACCATCTTGAAGCCAAGCAAATGGCATATTTATATTTCCTGCTTTTACCCAACTATCAGAACCTATTTTAAATAACCATTGTCCTTTATTAAATAGGGCATCTACTGCTTTTTCCCATGTTCCTTCCCCACAAAGCTTAGCAAGACCTTCCATAAGCCATACACAACCTACGTAGAGTCTAAGAGGAATAAGCCATAAACGATTGCCTTTAGAAGCAAGATGACCTCTTATAATCGTTCTATTTTCTTTCATATCAAAGAATTCATGTTGT
>JAEZKI010000005.1 GCA_023415525.1 Bacillota bacterium
GTATATTGATTGATTACTTTATAGTCTGATGCATCCCTTTTTATAGCACCAGGTATATTTTCGTAACCTAAAATATTTTCGTAAGGTAATAATGCCAAACCTGATTGTTCTGAGTAACCTTGAAGGGGAGTCATATGAGGTTCCTTCTGCTTTACTATTTCAAAGAAAGACTCCATATCTTCTAGTGTTTTTACCTTAGATAAATCCATATGATATTTATTTATTATGTCTTCTCTAACTATTAAGCCATATTGTTGCCCTTTATCTTGGTTATTGGGAATGGCATAGAGCTTGCCATTTATTTTAGCCCCGTCCAAATAGTCTTTACCTAACAAAGTTTTTGTCTGTGGTGCATAAAGAGGTAATGCCTCATCCAGATTCCAAAATGCATCATAACGACTATAATAATCATTTATCCAATTAGATGTAAAACAAATATCAAAGCCCTCTCCAGCTACTATCATTTCTTGAAGCCTATCCTCATAGTCTTCAAAAGGAACAAAGTTTAACTTAAGTGTGCAATTTAAATCTGTCTTTGTTGCAATATAGTTATTGATGGCAGCTTCAACTCTTTTAGCATCTTTTGCTTCCTCACCAAATCTCATAGTGCACCAGTTGATTTCTACTTTTTTACTTTTGTCAACCTGTGCTTTTCCTTGTGGCGTTGCTAAAATACTCCCCTGAAAGTTCAAACTACAACTCAATCCTAATAGCAGTAACCCCCATCCTCTAATACCCTTTTTAATCTTCATTTGATTTCCTCCCTCTTTTATCCAAAGATAACTTATCCGTATTCTATCATAGTATCCTTGCACCTTTTGTCGAAATGCGTGGACTACTAAAAAGGCCTCTTCCTATGGAAAAGACCTTTGCAATCATTTTATGAACTTATTTAATCTCTACTTGAGGATAATAGTGTTTTAAGATTTCCCGATAAGTATAACCCTTTTTAGCCATACCCTTCACACCATCTTGACTCATACCTACGCCGTGGCCATAACCACCACCATAGAGTATGACTTTGCTGAGTGCATTTTCCTTATCATAAGTGATATCTAAACTAAAGAAAGCACTAGGTAGCAAGGCCATTCCTTTTATTTCTGTTGTGTCGGCTCGCGTTACATTCAGACTTTGCTGGTCATTGGTAGAAAAGAGGCTACGAATAAGATATTCTGTAGAGACTTTTACAACGGCCTTCTCACCTACAACTACCAATTCCATTAGATTTCCTCCCTGCCCTCTTTTCTTCACTTGTAAATCTGTAATGGAACCTATGGTATCTATATCCCCACTTACCCATTCTTGGTCTTGATTAAGGACTTTAACAAGACTTGGATAACTCTTTGTTAATTTATTTATAGCAGGATTTAGTATTTTTTCTAGTTCTTCTTTATCTAGGTTAACTTGCCATCTAAACCAGGGAGAGTCCTTATCAAAAGCTGCAACTTGTGATGGTTTGAGGGTATAGAATTTATAAGCCTCTTTTTCATCACTCATATCACTCACTAATTTTTCACCTACATACTGCTGCCTAGAAACTAAGTAAATGGGTGTATTAGTAGGAAAGGTCTCTCCATTGGCCCATACTTCTCCAAAATTGGCAGTGTAACCTGCTGAGGTAGCAAAAAACTTACTACTAATCAAGCTACCATTGAAGTAGAGTAGTTGCCCTTTAGTGGCGAGAGCTGCCTCATAGGCCATTTCTGTGGGGACCACCTGCATATAAACTTGTGAAGCTACTGTATCATCAATCTGGGCCCCATAGGCCACATATTTATTGGTCAATTGAGCTGATAAGGCATAGGTCCTAGCAGCAATAGCTTGCACCTTAGCAGCTTCCTCTCCATAGCTAGCTGGCATCTCACTGGGAATAACACCTGCTACATAGTCTTCTAGAGCCACTTCATTAATAAGATAAAAGTTATTCCCCTCTTTTACAACCTCTAAGGTCCCTTTATAAGCAGGCTGTACCTCTCCCTTTTTCATAGAGAGAACTTGTAAATGAGATGAGGTTGTAGGTACAAAACAAACCTTTGTGCTATTACCTTCCCAATTAAAATTCTTGGCATTCCATGTATTATTTTTGGGGAAAGTTAACACCTTGCCATCATAGTGTAATTCATAGTCCTCCGTACTGGTTAACTGGATATCTTCATGAGTATATTGTCCCTCTTCCCCTTGACTAAGAAGCACCCGCATCTTTTCTTGATCAGGCCATTTCACCACTTGTATACTCGTAATGTTTTTTTCCTTTACGGTATACTCTACTTCCACACCACAAGGCAAACTTTCAAGTGAGGCACTACTTCCTTCTTTGGTCTGGTCATAAACCATCACATAGTCATAGCTATAACGCCCACCCTTTTCTAGTTCAATATAGTCTTTTGTCACCCTTAAAAGCTTATCCGTAGCCTTTTCATTTTGCACTTCAAAACCTACAATATTGCCATCTTTTAAGGTAATACTTCCAATAGTCCCTTCATCCTGTGTCATCAATACTTTGTTAGAATAAGTTAACTGAACATCTCCGATTTGAACATCTGCGGTTTTTTGATTTACCTTTAAGATATAGCATTCTTTTATGGTACTTTCTGCTTTTAGAATATGCGTCACCGCTAATATTTCATGGTTTTTAACTAGAGCCCTTACGGTTTGCCCACAAAGAGATTCTAATATTAAACCTTCAAAACCAAACTCCCCCTGATTTGTCATAACTTTCCACGCCTTTAAGTTCTCACAAGTTGCTGGAGTAGCAATAAGTACAAGTTCCTTCTCCTCTAATGAGATGCCTTGTCCCGTATGCTCTAAGGCTTTTGTATAGCTCGTAATAAATTCATTTAGACTAATCATTCGCTTTAAATTTTTTTCACTGGCACTTACGCCTACATCATAACCTTCACCTAATATTTCGTTAAAAAGCTCTGCTACTTGTAGATAGGTAATACCTTGAGCTGCATTTTCTTTCTTCAAGTAGGTAAAACCCCAATATTTCTCTAGCGCTTCATAATACTTGTTATACCAGATCCCTTCCTCCATACCGAGAGAAGTCGGTTGTTGCTTTGAAAGGGTATGTACGAGGACTTTAGCAATATTAGCCTGGGTACAAGGTACCTCGTAGTTCTTACTTGCTACTTCTTGTTTAATGGTAGCTTCTTCCATAGGCTTTGCTACTGAAACCCCTTTTTGAAGAGGCACTAGCTCCTTGCCAAAAAGTATATATCCTGTCCCAAATAAAAATAGGATTAACCAAAAAGTGCCCCAGGATTTTTTTCTTCCATAGGGCCTGTATGCTTTATAACGCCTATAGCTCTTCCTTTTATTTTTATATTTATATTTCATCTTATTCCTCCTTTTTAGGAAGGTTCTCCCTTATATATCTATGCCCTTTTCTTCTTTTGAAGAACAAGCACTTTGTTAAAAGGTAAGATAAGATAAAATAAAATATTAGGCTTTATCATCCCATTCCTTAAGGTATTTCAACCACTCACTCTCTACCTGTAATTCATGATGATCCCTTACACAATTTAAAAAAGTTTCTGAGTAATTTCCTATTCTTTTTAATCTTTCATAACCTCTTTGAGGATGCTCATAATACCCTCTAACCATTCTTAAGCGATTCCAGTTTTTTATTTTTCCCTTGGTAAAACCATGTAAAAGTACCATCATACTTTTTTCAACAACTGAAAGCGGTTCTTCAATCTTACCAATATCATGTAAAAGTCCTAAACGGATAGCTTCTCTTTCTTCTTGGGATAAAGAAGTTGCCAGGCCTTTTGCCACACGAAGGGCATGTTTTTTTTCATAGGTCTTAAGCTGATTAAAAAGTACTTGTTCCTCATAGTTGAGATAGCCCTTTACAAAAATCTCATCTTCTTTTCTCATCTTTGAAAAACACGCCATTAAAAACTGCTTTATACGATAAAACATGCTATACCTCCTTCTTTTATAATAAAAAAGCACTAGCTCATAAGAGCTAATGCTTTTACTGTTTTAGAGTAATATCCCAAAATGCCGGTCCCACAATTTTGACGCCCTAGCCACTGCTAGGTGGGTGACCTTCCAGAAAGCTTTGTCTTCCACTGCCCAAAGGGAATTAAGTTGTGGCCTGACATCACCAGCTGTGAAATCAGTCTCCCGATCTTATGTTGTAGGTTCAAAATAGCAGGTTGTCGTACACTTCAGGTTGAACTTGTAACTTTATTATACCACCTTTATGCATTTTTGCAAGGGGATAATATGTAGAATGCTTGTAAAAAAATGTAAAAATATAAAAGTTACCAAGACTCCTTTTTGAATCTTGATAACTTCTTTTTTACTGTGAACGTCCTTTAATACGTTTTAAGCGGAAAAAATCTTCACGCTCTTTTTCTTCCAATACCTCTTGGATATATTTAACCTGTTCCTTATACTTAGGAATTTGAATATGTTGAAGGGCGTTTGTCCTCTTTTGTGTTTTTTGAATTTCTTTTGCTAACTTAAAAATGGAATTATCAATTTCGGCTAAATCATACATCATATAACGTACATCTCGGAACTTTTTAGCTGCTTCATCAAGGGCTGGACTCGTATTATGAAAGCCATAAGTGGGAATAACCTCTGCTACATCGTACTTTATAGTGGGAATATCCACCCCCATTACACTTTTTAGAAGCACATGAAATTCCTCATCTAAAGGAATGCTGTGGGCAATCCCCTCTACATTTTTGATTCCCATGGTTACATTGACATTTTGCAGAGCCCCATAAGCTTCTGTTATAACGGTATAAATGTTGGATTGAACATTTTTTGCCTTTTCGACCAATTCCATCATTTCTTTAATTAAAACGTTCCTCTTTTTATCCAGTAGCTCAAAGCCTTTCTTAGAAAGCTCCAAGGAGGCTTTAGCTTTTATGAGATTGGATTTGGTAGGTGCAACAAGTTCAGCCATAACAATTACTCCTTTTTGCCTTTATAATACTTCTCAATAAGTTCTGGTTTTAATCGATCTAATTCAGACTTCGGTAAAATAGATAGAATCCTCCACCCTAAATCTAATGTTTCTATAATACTTCTATTTTCTGAATGACCTTGCGCCACAAATTTCTCTTCAAAAATACGGCCGAACTTTAAGTAAAGCTTATCTACTTCTGCTAAATCATCTTCACCAATAATTTGAGCTAATGAACGCACATCTTGTACCTTCGAATAAGAAGAAAAAATCTGGTTAGAAAGCTCGGCATGGTCTTCCCTTGTATAATCTGCTCCAATACCATCTTTCATCAATCGCGAAAGAGAAGGTAGAATAGAGATAGGTGGATAAATGCCTTTTTGGTTAAATTCGCGATTTAAAACAATTTGACCTTCTGTGATGAACCCTGTTAAGTCAGGAATAGGATGGGTAATATCATCATTTGGCATGGTCAAAATAGGAATAAGGGTAATGGAACCTTCTTTCCCCTCAATCATTCCTGCTCGCTCATAAATCGTCGATAAGTCACTATATAAATAACCTGGATAACCCTTACGAGAAGGTACTTCACCACGGGTAGAAGAAATTTCACGAAGCGCCTCACTGTAACTTGTCATATCTGTTAAGATAACCAGCACATGCATATCCTGTTCAAAGGCTAAATACTCCGCCGTTGTTAGAGCACATCGTGGCGTAGAAATTCTCTCTGTAATGGGGTCATCTGCTAAGTTCAAGTACATAACAACGTGGTCTAGAACGCCGGCGGCTTCAAAACTCTGCATAAAATAGCTAGCATCATCATGACGTACACCCATAGCCCCAAATACAACAGCAAAGTTATCACTATTAGCGCCTTCAATCTTAGCTTGCTTAACAATTTGTACAGCTAATTCATTGTGGGCAATACCATTTCCTGAGAAAATAGGTAGCTTTTGTCCACGAATAAGTGTCATAAGTGCATCAATGCTAGAAATACCTGTTTGAATAAAGTTACGTGGGTATTTACGGGCTACTGGATTAATTGGCCGTCCATTTACATTGTATTTATTTTGTGAAATAATCTGGTAAGCACCATCTATAGGCACTCCTACTCCATTAAAGGTTCTACCTAATACCTCTTTTGTGAGTGGAAGTTTAAGAGGTTCTCCAGTAAACTTAACGGAAGCATTATGGGTAGAAATGCCTGCTGTTCCTTCAAATACTTGTACCACCACATTTTTACCATCAATCTTAATGACTTTACCTTGTCTTACTTCCCCATTGTCCAGTTTAATATGAACCATTTCATCATAGGCTACATCTTCTATATTGGAAAGGACAATGAGGGGTCCTTCTACTTTTTCTAACTTTAAGTATTCTTTTCTCATATTATTACCTTTCCTTAGATTTATTGATATTTTTGCCTTAGCTTCGCATAAACAGAAACAATCTTTTCCACTAACTCATCTAAAAGTTCAATGTGGTCATTAGGTACATCATATTTCATCTTAATAACATCCTCAAAAACACTTTCCTTACGGATGGTGGATAGAGGTATTCCCATTTTGACGCAAATGAGAGCATTTTCATAAAGTGCATCAATGACTTGTAACATCTTATATTGCTTTTCTAAACTGACATAAGTATCTTCTTTATGAAGGGCATTCTGTTGTAAAAAGCTCTTTTTAATAACACGAGCTGTTTCAAGAACAAGGGCTTGATCATTCGGCAAAACATCTTCACCAACTAATTGCACAATTTCATTTAATTTCTCTTCTTCTTGTAAAAGTCTTACCATCTTGCCACGTAAATCCATCATATCCAAGGCTACATTTTGCTTATACCAATCACTTAACATCGTTACATAGGCACTGTAGCTGGTAAGATAATTAATAGCAGGATAATGTCTTGCATAAGCTAACTTCTTATCCAATGCTAAGAAAGCGCTCACAAAACGTTTTGTATTTTCTGTAACTGGCTCTGAAAAGTCTCCTCCTGCAGGGGAAACAGCCCCAATAATTGTAACAGAAGCTTCTTCTCCATCCAGTGTCCTTACACAACCCGCTCTTTCATAAAATTGGGCTAACCGAGAAGGTAAGTAAGCAGGGTAACCTTCTTCTGCAGGCATTTCTTCCAAACGACCAGATATCTCCCGTAAGGCTTCAGCCCATCTTGATGTAGAGTCTGCCATAATGGCTACGTCATAGCCCATATCTCTAAAATACTCTGCCATGGTAATACCTGTATAAATACTAGCTTCACGGGCTGCTACAGGCATATTAGAGGTATTGGCTATAAGAATAGTTCTTTCCATTAAAGGCCTGTTGGTACGAGGGTCAATAAGTGCTGGAAACTCCTCTAAAACGTTGGTCATCTCATTTCCACGTTCACCACAACCAATATAAACAATAATATCTGCATCGCTCCATTTAGCTAATTGATGTTGTGTTACTGTCTTTCCTGTTCCAAACCCTCCTGGAAGACCTACGGTTCCTCCCTTTGCCACTGGGAAAAAGGTATCAATAACCCTTTGTCCAGTGATAAGAGGCTTGTAAATAGGAATACGCTTTGCAATCGGCCTTGGTCTACGTACTGGCCACTTCTGCATCAGTGTTAAAGCAGTTTCCTTTCCCATGACATCTCTTAATACAACCACTGTATGTTTTACTGTATAGCTTCCATTGGGCATCACAGAAATAACTTCGCCACCTACTCCTGGTGGTACCATCACCTTATGAAGGATACTTTCAGTTTCTTGTACAGTAGCATAAACTTGACCTTGAGTAAGTATGTCTCCTACTTGCACAATCACTGTTGTCTCCCACTCTTTATCTTCATCAATAGACAATAAGCCTATCCCTTCTGGAATAAAGATTTTAGAAATTTCTTCTATCTTTTTAAGGGGTCTTTGAATACCATCAAACATATTCCCTAGCATACCCGGTCCTAGATTAAGGGAAAGGGGATTTCCCGTAGGGTAAATTTTTTCTCCTGCCTTTAGCCCTTCTGTTTCTTCATATACTTGTATAGTTGCTATATCATCCTGTAAGGAAACCACCTCACCTATAAGTTGTCTCTCACCAACTGTTACCATCTCATTTACTTTAAAGGAAGACATATTACTTCCTTTAACAACAGGACCATTTATGAGCTCAACATTACCTAACTGATTATTCAACTGGTCCACCAGCCTCTCCTATAGCCTTAAAAATGGTTTCAATAATCTGATTTTTATTATCTTCTAACAAGCCACTTATACTAAAGTCCATACGCATATTGAGCTGTGGGTCATCAATAATAAAACCACCTAAAATGTCCTTTTCAGATACTTCAAATCTCAGCTTATTCTTGTTTACACCAATAGCCTCTAATTTTTTCATGATATAGTCTTGGTGGTTTTCCTTATCATAAGCTGTTATATAAATCATCAAAAGATTTGTATAGTCTTTTAAGCTTTCACATTGCACAAGGCATCGGTCAAGATATCTGCAGTAATTCTCAGTTTGGGTAAAGGCTATAATTCTCTCCTTCAAATGGTCCATAAAAGTACAGATATGCTTTTCCTTTGCCAGCATATTTTCTCTCTTTGTAGCCATCTTCCCTTTGCTAATTAATTCTACCTTCTTGGCTTCACCTTTTTTAATGGCTTGGGCGATTATTTCTTCTGCTTGTCTATCCGCCTTTAATTTACTCTTTTCTACTTTACTTCTGTATTCTTCTTCAAGCGCAACTGCTTTATCATCGAGTTCTTGTCTTATATCCTGTTGTAAAAGCTTTGAAAAAAGTGTTAGTTTTTGTTCAATAGTTACCATCTGCTTTCACCTCATATACGAATGCCTATAGATTCTCGGATATAGTTTGTAATAACATCCGTTCCTCTATGTGTGCCATGTCTATCTGGTATTTCAATAATTAGGGGCTTTTTATTTTTAAGTTTGTATTCCATTATTTCATCTCTTGCAACATCTACTATCTTTTCAGTAAGGATGATAATACCTATTTCAGGATCAACCATAGCTATCTTCATGCTTTCTAAAACTTCATTTTTATCATGTACAATAACACCTTGTATCCCCGCAAGTCGCATACCAACCCACGTGTCCCTATTATCACTTATTAAAAATGATTTCATAATCCTTCTCTTTTCTATAGATAATGTATTAGACAAATAAGATTAAGATAGAAATAATCATACCATAAATAGCAATACCTTCAGCCATACCTACAAAAATAAGAGTTTTACCAAGAATAGTTGGATCTTCTGAAACAGCCCCAATAGCTGATGAACCAACTGAACCAACAGCCATACCTGTTCCAATAGTAGCAAGTCCTGTACTAAGAGCTGCTGCTATATACTTAAAACCTTCACCTAGACTTATACTAGCTGCAACAGCAGATGTCGTTGCTGCTGCCATAACAGGACTGACAATACCTAATCCCACAAAAGAAAGTACAGCTAAACTAAATAAAGATAATGAGGTCATCATTGCTGTTTTTAAATTACCTCTTTTACCTGATTTCATTATTTTAACACCATATAAAATAGTTGCCCCTGCAATCATTAAAGCCATAAATACTATAAGTTTCATCTTACATTCTCCACCCTTCTAGTTTCTAATTTCTTTTTATTTCTTTTAATCTTGTATTTTAATAGGTGAATAGGCAATACCATCACCACTAAAATACTTACTGAACATTTCATAATACTGCAATCTAAGTCCTTGAATAAATACCACCAGTCCTTCTAGTGTAAGAATCAAGACATTTCCTAATACTAAAATAAAAATTTTCAATAAAATATTACTCGTCATTCCTGCCATCACTGCAAAAGCTAAGAAGAGTCCTGCATGATTCAGTGCAAAAGCACCGACACGAATGAAGGAAATCGCATTACTTAAAGCTGATAAAACCGTCTCAATACCTTCAAAACCACTTTCTATATAATAAGAAGATTTATCGCCATGGATTAAAGGCCTCTTCCCCTCTATTAAGTTGCTCAGCGGCTCTTTGAATATCATAATAATAAGCGCTCCAATCATAACGCCTATAGGGACAACGACAGAAACAGGGACGATTTGAATAATACACAAAGCTGTAAAGATAAGTCCCATAAAGAATAAGTATCCCACGATACCATTTTTACTAAAAATACCGCCTTCTATATCTTTTTTACGTAAGCAGTTAATAATACCAAAAAAATAAGAAACAGTAAGGACTGCTACACCAAAAGCTACACCCGTACCTAAAATAGGCATAATATTAGCTGTGTTAAGTGGTCCTCCCTGAACGAGAGCAATATCTTCAATAATTGGAACCTCTTCTAAGCCAAAGACGCTTCCGTAAACAAAACCAAAGAGAATCGAACTTCCCCCTAGTCTTGTAAGTACTCCTCCCGCCACTTCATTCTTCTTATATAAGAAAATACCTGCTAAGAGATAGATGAGACCTTGCCCTATATCCCCAAACATGATTCCAAACATCAAGCAGAAAGTAATGGCCAAAAATGGAGTAGGGTCAATTTCTTTATAAGATGGAAGACCATAAAGTTTTACAACCATTTCAAAGGGTTTAAAGAACCAATTGTTTTTAAGTAGTGTAGGTGGTGTACTATTCTTACCCACCTCTTCTGCTGTTTTACATAGAATCACATACTTATCTGTTATATCCGCAATTTTTTCTTCGACTTTCTCTTTATCCTGCTTTTTAATCCATGCATTGAGTACAAAAACATTATTACCATGGATGATTTGTTCCTTTAACCGAAGAATCTTTTCCTCCAGCTTAATGCGAGAGTACATTCTATTTAAACGAAGAACAATTTCTTCTTTATTTTTAAAGATAGCACTTTCTAAAGCTTCAATCTCATTTTCTAAGCTTTGAATCCCCTGATTAGCCCCCTCTATAAGTTGAAAGGCATTCCCTCTTAATCCTTCTGGAATGGTAATCTTATTCCAGTTCAAAGATTTCAAAATTTTCGTAGTCTCTTCTTTGAATTGCTTTAAATAAAGCACGATATAAATATCTTCCCTAGATGCTTCAATATCTCCTATTTGAAAAAGAAGCGCACTAATATTTTCATAGTTTTTCTTAATATGATTCTTGTTTTCTCTAGACAGCATCCCTACTTCGTATTCAAAATACTGAAGCCTCTCTAATGCGTCAAAATCAATACCCTGATTTTCTATATGTCCTATTTTATCTCTAAAAATTTCTAACTCTTTAATTCGTTGCCTTTTATTGCAAATATTCTGAATACTTGGCCTAACCTTCTCCTTTAATTCTTCCAAGTCTCTTTTTGCTGTGTCCAATAAATAGTCTCCAATATGGTCTTTCTCAATATGAAGTGGAATATCTAGTCCCTTGCTCATCTCTACTATACTATTTTCGAACTCATTATATTGACTAGCTAATTGAGAATAATCCTCAGGCTTGTGGGTTTTTCCTCCTGGCATCATCGCTTCATATTCATGAACTAAAAAATTATTTTCCGACAGATCACCTTGTTCTAGATTTAAGTGTACATTTTCGCAAAGTACCAGTTGCTGTAGTATAGAATGTTCTTCCTCTAGGGCTCCAACTAGATTCAGTAAAATCATTTTCTCAATAGCCATCTCTAACTTCCTCCGCTCGCTAAATTGTATGAACTAAATACTCCTTTAGTTCATTTTCTGGCAAAGTATACCTTATACCTTCTGTAAGAGCTATTAAATCTTCCTTCTCTATATAAAGAATATAGAGGTATGCTAAAGATGTGGAAATACTTTGATTATTATCATCCACCTTTAGTGCATAGTCATAAATATATTTGTTCATCCTTTTATCTAAAAACGTATCTCTTACTTCCTCAAATATAGGATAAGAAAGATACTTTGTAGCCAAGCTCCTTATTTCTTGTAGGTTCTTAGCATATACTAATTCTTTTCGCTTCTTATAAGTGATTTTATTCCCTACGGGCAAACAATACACAAGAATTTCTTCCGAAGAAACATCATAGTATTTAATTGCGCGATAAATCCACTGAATATTAATAAGATCTGCCTTTGTACCTACTAGCTTATTAGCAATCTCTTGATCAGCTGGTGTCAACTTAGCTGCTTTCTCCATCATTTGTTTATAGAGAAGTACGTAAAGCTTCATTTCCATATGAAACTCTCTTTTCAAAGCATCTTCTTGCGTAAGTGTCTTTAGAACTTCATAATAAAGGGTTCCCTTAAGGGCATCAATAAACTGTGTAACACTCTTACACCCCACCAAATGATTAAAGTTAGCTAATGCATAGCGTTCTGAATGAATAAATAAACGCTCCATATCTTCAATACTTTCATTCCTAGAAATACTCCTTAAAAGAAGCAATAAATCACTTATTTCATACTCCATAAGAACGGCTTTAAAAAATTCCTTATAACTACCAGAAAAATAGTGCAACATCGCCTCAATCTCTTTCACAAGGTAACGATCTAGAATGACTTCTAAATCTGTACGGTGAAGCTCTTCTGCCTTATAGCTATTAATAATTTCTTTATACCCTGGTCTTTTCTTCAAAAATTCAATAACCTGAGTAACAGATGGCGACTCTGCTAACTTTTCCCATTCCTTTTGAGAAAGTAAGGTCTTTCTCCTTGCATAAATTTTTGTATTAATGGCATAATAAGCTGCAAAAGGATTCATAATTATCCCTCCACTGGAAATAATTCATTAAAAACTTGATCCAATACTTGTGCTTCAATCTGTAAATAACGGTTAGCTAACAGAAGTGTGGCTTTTTTTGACCTTTCTTCTTCTAACGTATATTCCTTATTACCCATTTCAACAATCTGTTCATATTGCTCTTGAGCTTTCTTTTCTGCAGCCTCTATTACACTCATTTTGTAACTTTTTATCTGGTTTTCGTATTGAAGCTGTCTTTCTTTCAAGGAAGCTTCACTTTTTTCCCTAGTATCTACTGCAACTGAATCAATTCTGATAATCTCTTTAATGATATCTTCCATGTCCATTTTCCCTTCTAATTCGCAACTAAAGTTATGAATTATCGTAAACTAAATTTCTCTATATATTCTATCACTTTATAATAAAAAATAAAGTATTATTTTGTATTTGAATTATTTTATCATCTTTATAGTACACATAATCCCTATATATGCTTTGTTACTATTGTTCAAATTTTTAGAGACTATTTCATTAAAATTAAACAGTAATAGACTAGTAGCTAACATGTCTATTTTTGTTGCTTTGTATCATTTATTTATATCTTCTGATTAATTTCTCTATTTTTTCGTTGTAACTATACAATAAAAAACCTGTCTTCTCCACTAACCTCTAGATTATTCCTCTTATAAAAGGCATTTATAGTCTATACGTTGTAAGAAAATCAGGTTTTACTCTATTGCTTTTTATTATCTTTCCATAATAGTTGAAGCTTATTGCTATCTTCTCCAAAAGCTAATAATTTTATATAATTATAACTATCAATCTCTTTAGTAAAGGTCATTTCGTAAAAGCACACATGCTTGTGCTCCTTTACCTTATACTTTTCTATTTCTTCCGGTTCTAATTCATAACCAAATAGAAGGGCTTTATTTTGCTCTACAGAAAATAAGATATAGGCTATACTATTAAAATAGGTAAACCCTAATACCATTAAAGTAATAAAAATACTGGAACCATTTAAAGGTTTCCCCACCCACAAAGCTGCTCCATTAATAAATAAAGTAGCAAAAATACAGCATAAACTCACTGTCGTAAAGAAATCTCTCTTCAGAGTTAAAATCTGAATTGCATCTGGATAC
>JAEZKI010000038.1 GCA_023415525.1 Bacillota bacterium
ATCTTATTCTCTTCTGTAATCTTTTCTAAGATATAAGCAAAGTTGACTGCTTGTGAAACAACAGAGGCTTCCATCCTGCTTTTATCTCCCACAATACCTATCATGGCATTGCTGTTTTGAATAATCATATTGAGCTCAAAAGTCCTTCCTACCTTTTTGCTAGTACTATCAATCTTTTCAACAATAGCCAAAGCGGCATCAAGCGCTTCATCTGCCCTTTGGGTATAAATAGCTCGAAGTCCGGCCCCCTCATAGGACTCAATGACCCCACCAGTAGCTTTAATCGCTCCTCCTAACATACCAAAAAGTTGATTCAAAAAGGCGAAGTTGTCTTGTGTAGACATTTGCTTACTTAAGGTATAAAAATCCTTAGTACTAATGGAGAGTAAATGCATATTCTTAATCACTTGATCGCCTAAACTTATTTCTAGGATATTGTCTTTATTCAGCAATTTAAAAATTTCATTGGGAACAAATTTTTCATAAGCTACATTTAGTCGCATAATAGAATCTAAGTACTTCTTAATCTTGTAGGCCATATGGTTAAAAGCATTTCCTATATCTTCTATCTCATCATTTGAAGCAATATCTACGGTAGTATTCCAGTTACCTTCTGAAACAGCCGTTACCCCTTGCTTTAATGTCTTTAATCCACTTAAGGATTTCTTAATGGTAAACATAATGATAAGAACGATAATCAGTGTGATACCTAAAATGTAACCAGCTACCTCTGTAGATGTATCTTGAATAATTTTATAAAGCTTTGTAGCATCTGTTCCTACCTCAAAGCAACCTACAATTTCACCTTTACTATTCAAAATTAGATTAGAGTTAACCATCCAGGTGCTTAAAATATCTGTTGTCGTTATAAAGGCTGGTTTTCTCTCCGGGTTATTAAACAAGAACCAGTCGTTTTCGTTAGAGGCTATATATTCATCCCGTGTGCCACTAACAATGCTGCTATCGTTTGCAATTTCAAAACCAATGTGGTTTACTCCATCCTCTATATAATAGAGGATATAATATAAATCCATCTGCATTTCTTCGGATATAAGCTCACTGTACCAATGGTTATCTAAATTAATTCTCTCAGCTATCTGCTGATAAAAAGCATCTCCCTCTACCTGTGGAAAGTTTACTTTTTCTAGTTCGTCTCCATCAATTCCTTTTACAATAGAGTTGCTCATCATATAAAGCTGTTGGTAAACCTCTTTACTAATAATATCTGTGAACTCATTCTTAATCTTATAGATCATTACAAGGGCCATAACAATGACAAGAGGCAAAATAATAAGAACTTGTTTAAGCATCAGACTACGAATTCGCTTTATGTAAATAAATGCTATAGCAATGGCACTTAATGCCACCCCTATTAAGAGAAAAGAGATAATAACCTTTCCTAAAAGTTCGATGAAAGGAACCAGCCCCTTTTCTACAATGGTCTCACTCTTGTCCTGAAAGGCAACTAACTGTATGCCTTCGTCTGAAAAACCTGAAGTTACTGCAATAAACTGTCCCTTGGAAGCCCGTAGATGCCTTAGATTTGAAAACTTAAAATCCTTTGTTACTTGACTGTCTTTCGTGTAAATATCTTCAAAGGTATCCTTAGTTCTATCATACTTTGTATAGGTAAAATTATAAACATCGGTAAAAAGCAATTGTCCTTCTGCATTGCAGGATAGTTCATAAGGTACAATATCTTTCTTTTCCTTACCTGTATAAACAATCTCTTTGAAATAACCCTCTTCATCCATTACAAATAGCTGAGAACGGGGATTTGTAAAATAAACACTTCCCTTTGAGCTATAAGTCACTTCTCGAATATCCACTTGTTCTTTAAAGACAAAGGTTTTTTCAAATAAATCCCCTGTTGCCACATCATATTGAAGGAGTTTTAGTTGCGAAGTATTCACCTTCTCAAAAGCAACTAGCTTACCCTCTACAAATTGTAAATGAATGAGCTCATGCTCATCTATTGATTTGAGTTGATTAGAGTAATCAATGGTAAATAACTGCTTCTTAGCTTCTAAATCACCATCATAAACCTGCACATATTGTAATAGCATTTTATCTTCTGTATTCGTCTCTGTTACCAATACATAAGTATTTCCTTTATCATCTGTCACTAATCGGGTATAGTCATAAACCCTATTACTTTCTGTCGTTGGTAAGACCTTTCTTCTTATACGCTTACCCTCTTTATCTAACTTCTCTAGATAATATTTATTATTTTCGTTACCTAAGTAGATGAATTCACCTTCTTTAGTCCTGTCATACTCAATGATGGTGTCAAAACCGTAGCTAGGCTTAGTAAAAACTACAAAGCAGCTTACAATTAAACTCACTAGAATAATTCCTATGGCTGTCTTCTTCATCTACTCACCCCTCTCTATGGTTTCTACCATTGGAAATTTTATTTCTTGCCCAATATGGAGTAAATCTTTACTTTCCATCTTATTATAGGTGCTTACAAAATCTACAAAATTGATATTCCCATAAAATCTATAACACAAGCCGTTTAGAGTATCTCCTTTTTGAACTGTATAGGTCGTAAGAAGTTCTTCTTCCTTTGTTTTTTCTTCCTCTTTGGGCTCTTCCTTTTTCTCTTTTTCTATTTTAGTCTCTTTTTTCACTTCTAAAGCAGGAGGAGTGACTATTGACTGCTCTTTTTTAGCATTATCAATATAGATAGTCTCCTGAGTATTAATGCGTTTACCCTCCTTAGCTTCCTCACTTATTGTAACTGTTCCAATAGCTTCCACATCTGAATAAAGGGCAGTGCCTAGTTCATTATTTAAATACTTGGTGTAAAGTACATAGAGAAAAGCCAGAATAATAATTACTGTAAATACCTTTAGTGCTCGATCCATCAGCTTGTCTTTTTTTGCTAGAAGGAGATTCTTTAGACTTTCATCTTTATCCAATGCCTTAGATACTTCTTCTA
>JAEZKI010000086.1 GCA_023415525.1 Bacillota bacterium
GGGCTATAGATAGGGGTATCCATAAGCAACTCATGCTTCAGACTTGAGCCACGTGTATTCAAAATCGTGGCTCCCCCTACCCGTTCATCACAAACTATTTCTATGACGTCCTCCATATATTCCATTGGTTAGAATAGGGAGCATCATATCCTGCCTTAGAAGCGTATTCTCTTATACTCCTCTCATCATTTCATATATTTTACGAGTAGTATTGACATTTCTCACGGTCATATTTTTATATAAGTCAGTTCCCACAAGTTTCTGCAAACCAAAACTCTGATATCCATTTTATTTTTTCCACCAACATTTATTCCACGTAGTAAAGCAACATAGACCATTATTTTATCCTCCTAAATGTCATACATTATTTCACAGAGTTTTTTTCCACCAATCGTTTTAAAAATGTTAGTATACACCTTTTTTATAGCTTCTTTGCTTAGTTCATCTTCATAAAAGTTTACAAGAAAATCTGCTTCAACTAAAATCTGATAATCTATTCCTTGTATATCTGTATAAGTGTGGTGATGTGCTACTACATAACAAACCCTTTCGATTTTCTCCTGGTCATAGCCTAGTTCTTTTAAGAGTTTTCTTGCTAAGTCTGGACCCAATTGTTCTTGTAGTTTACCATTACTACTACCAAACTGTGCTTCTGCTGCTTTAATGCCTATATCGTGTACAAGGGCGGTTACCTCTATTCCATTAAGTGTCTCTTGATCTAACTGTTCCATTTCGCCAATGAGCTTGGCAAAACTGTGTACCTTGGTAAAATGTTGAATGCGTTTAGCATCTCCACTATAATACTCCATCATTTTAACTATTAATTTATTAATCATTTTTTCCTCCTAGATTCCTTTTGCCTTGAATTTAAAATGAATGCGTTACTTCTAAGTTCACCTTACAAATTCTATAAAAAACCAAAATCCTAGGACACAATGGGTTATTATGTCCTAGGATTAGTTTGCTGATTTTTTATTTCATTTTGCTACTCAAGCTCTTAGTAGGTCTTGATGTATTTTTAGGTGTATTTTTAGGTGTATTTTTAGGTGTATTTCTTGATGTATTTTTAGGTGTATTTTTTCTTTCACTCTTTTTATTTGAATGCTTTTTTTCTGAATTATTTTTTTCTAAGCTATTTCTTCTAGTGGTATCTTTTGAGTCATTATTCTTTGAACTACTTTTTTGAGTCAATTTCTTTTTATCTTTCTTAGGCTTTGGTGTCATGCCAAAGCTTTTGCTTACATTCTTATCATGAGTCTCTGGTTTATCCAGTAATGTCTTTTTTAACTTCGTAATATGCTTTTCTGCCGAGCTTACCGTCCATTGTCTATCAATGGTTCTTACTTCAATACCTGTTTCTTCATAAAGCTTTTCATAAAGGGCTTTACAAGTTTCTACTGCATGAGCTACTAATTTGTTTTCATTTACCTTATTCATTTTTTTCTTCTTAATAAACTGAGCGGCTTCCTGCTCTGTGTTAAATAAACGGTTATTCGCAATGCTTTGTTCCTTTGGCGATGAACCTACTTTACAAAGCGAAGACAGTTCTTCTTTTTTCTTTACTTCACAACGAAGTATTTTTTCACCGATTACACAGTACATTATTTTTTCCGTCACATAAAACTTATAGCTATTTAGTATAATTTTTATGGCCTTTCTTTTGGGGTTGATTTTATTTTTAATACCTTACTTCTGCTAGTGAAAGTGCTTTTGTTTTGGCCATAGGATAGGCTGCTGCTCTTTGCTTTTTATCCATGATTTCTTGAATTCGCTAGGCTGTTACTGTCCTTTTTTTTAGTGATCTGATTTCAATCGCATTACTGGTTTTCATAGTTGATTTACCATTTGGTGTTAAACTTGAGAAACTTTGAAAATCATTATATTATCAATAGCTTACTTTATTATAACATTCTTTCTGCTATTTAGATATAACACAAAAAAAGGCTTTCATCTCTAGTAAGATGAAGCCTCTTCTAAATGGGGTGATTAAATAGGTATTTAGCCTACTATTTTACTTTAATATGCCTTTCGTCTTTTACAACTTTTTCTCAGCAAGTTAGGCACTCTTGCTAATGGAAGTTGTGAATATTTTTTCCAGTAAGGTTAAGGCCCCCGTATAGCCAACATAGGTTCTGTTAATAACAACTTCATAAGAAACAGGAAATGCTATCTCTACAATATACCCTTTAAGATCTCTGGCTGTATCTCTCTCCCAAGTAGAGCCAAATAAAATAGGTGGTTTATGCCCATACTCCGCTTGCTTTAAGAGCTGACCTACAATATAACCATCCTCTACAAACTCTATTTGAGCGGATACATCTTCAGCTAATTTCTTGTATTCCTTCTCAATAGCTAACTTATATTTCTCAGGTGTATTGTCTGTAATAATCTGTATGGCAGGAATAAGTCCTAGTTGATTAACTAAAAATTTGTTGATGGCTAAATTATAGGTGCTATCACCTACCACAGCATAAGTAGCTGGCAACCCCCACCAATACTCTGAGTAAAAATCAGCAAATTGCTCGAGATAGTAATAGTATTCTTTCTCTTCTTTTTGAATAAAAGCTTCTGCTTTAGTAGTATCAATATCTGCAAAGCTCACCACCTCATTAATAAACCTTGCTACTTCCTTTGCTCCTATAGGCAATACAGGAATGTGTAAGTAGGGCTGATTATATTTTTCTTCTAAATGCTGAGCTGTTTTTAATCCTAACCAAGGTGAAAGCACTAGGTTAAATTGGGCATTAGGAATTGTCTTCCATTCCTCCACTCCTCCTGAACCTTGACCGAATAAAATATTAACTCTAAACCCAGCACCTTCTAACAGCCTTTTAATTTCTTTTAAATCGCCACGCCACATAGGATTTTGATAGGGTAATTCTGTCCATACATTAATAAGTCCTTGCTCTTTCCTTTC
>JAEZKI010000168.1 GCA_023415525.1 Bacillota bacterium
ATGGTGTAGTTATCTGGCCCATCTAAACGCTTCTCAATAAAACGTAAAATACGGGTAACTGTAAAGGTCATAATAAAATAAAGGATACAGGCCACAAAGAAGGATTCAAAATAACGGAAGTTGTTTCCTGCAATGGACTTGGTTTGGAAGAACAGCTCTGTAACAGAGATCACATTAAGAACAGAGGTATCTTTAATATTAATAACAAACTCATTACCTGTAGCAGGTAAAATATTACGTATCACTTGAGGTAAAATAACATGAAGCATCGTTTGAACATGGTTCATCCCAATAGCATGAGCAGCTTCAAATTGGCCTTTATCGATAGAAATAATACAACCACGAACGATTTCAGCCATATAAGCACCTGTATTAATCGAAACAATAAAGATAGCAGCAACGAGACGATTCATATCCAGACCAAAAGCTGCTGCAGACCCATAATAAATAACCATGGCCTGTACAATCATAGGGGTGCCTCTAAAAAATTCAATATACGCTGAAAGAATGAGATTAATGGTCTTTAAAAGCCCTCTTTTAAAACCTCGCTCCGGTAAAGGAATGGTACGAATCACACCAATCAGTAATCCGATTAGGGAACCACATAAGGTACCAATGATGGATATGTAGAGGGTTACAGCGGCCCCCCTTAAAAACATAGGTAAGTTATTTTGAAAAATAAGAATAAGCCATTCTAAACTCATTATTTCCCTCCTCTAGGCATCATGAAACCGACTGCAAAGACTGCACTCGGTTTCTATAGTAATGTTTTATTATATTCTATTGAGCAGCAGGTTGATTAACAATAGCCTCGTCCATAATGCGAGTGCGTTCATCTTCTGGAAGTTCTGCTAATATTTTATTAATTTGCTCTTTAAGGGGACTATTCTTTTGAAGACCTACTGCAATAGCGGTATCTTCAGCAGAGGTTTCAAAGCCTTCTTTAAATTCAACCATTGCAAAGTTAGCATTGGCTGCACTAGCACTAACGCCTTCAGGACGTTCAGAAACATACCCATCGATGATACCTGACTCAAGAGCAACACGCATAGCAGGGAAATTATCCATAGCAGGCTGAGCAAGCACACCGTTAATCTGATTAATGACACTATAATGGAAAGTATTAAGCTGAGCAGTGATTTTGGCTCCACTAAAGTCTTGAATAGAGGTAGCCCCTTCATAAGCTCCCCCTTTTTTAACAACCATAACAAGATCAGATTTGTAGTAGTTATCTGAGAAGTCAATGGTTTTTGCTCTTTCTGCAGTAGGGGACATACCTGCTATAATGGCATCAATCTTACCGGATACAAGAGCTGGAACTAAGCCGTCCCATTCTGTTTTTACGATGACTAATTCTTTACCTAGCCCAGCTGCAATTTTTTTAGCTATTTCTACATCATAACCACCGGCAAATTCGGCATTACCATCAATAGGTACAGCACCTTTAGAATCATCCATCTGAGTCCAGTTAAAAGGGGCATAACCACATTCCAATCCCACCTTAAAGGTATCATTAGAAGCATCCTTGGTCTCTTTAGAACCACAACCGGCAAGAGTTAATGTTGTCACTAAACATAGTATAGCGACTAATTTAAAGTGTTTTTTCATATTCCAGTCTCTCCTTTTTCATTAGTGTTTATAGCTATACAAGCGATAAAATATTTTTACTCCTGTATAAATACATTAATTGTGTTATTTTATCATTCTTTGCGCTTAGGAACAAGAGGTATTGATAAATTTCTACATTAAATGATGTAAATATACATTTATTTATTCTGTGAAATAGTATAAGATGTAGAAAACAGCAATTAAGATAGGAGATGAAAATATGCGATTAGGAGCGCTTGAAGCAGGTGGAACAAAAATGGTATGTGCCATAGGTAATGAAAAAGGGGAGATTTTTCACCAGATGTCAGTCCCTACTCTTACGCCCGAAGAGACGATTCCATCCATTATTCAATATTTTAAAGAAGGCAACATTGAAGCCTTAGGAATAGGATGTTTTGGTCCAATTGATTTAAATAAAAACTCTAGTACCTATGGATTTATTACGTCTACCCCTAAATTAGCTTGGCAAGATTATAATATAGTAGGTGCTTTCCAAGAGGCCCTCAGTATTCCTATTGGTTTTGATACAGATGTCAATGGCTCTATTTTAGGAGAAGCAACGTGGGGTTGTGCAAAAGATGTAGTCTCCAGTATTTACATAACCATTGGGACAGGTGTAGGTGTGGGAATCTATCAACAAGGTGAATTACTCCATGGTATGCTGCATCCAGAAGCTGGCCATATTTTACTGCCTAAACATCCTTTAGACACCTATAAAGGAAAATGTCCTTATCATGCCAATTGTCTAGAAGGCTTAGCAGCTGGTCCTGCTATTGAGGAGCGTTGGGGGAAAAAAGCTAAAGATTTAGTGGATTCAGCGGAAGTTTGGGAATTGGAAGCATATTATATTGCCCATGCCCTTGTAAATTACATATTAACCTTGGCACCCCATAAGATTATTTTAGGAGGAGGGGTTATGCACCAAGAACAACTCTTCCCTCTTATTCGTCAAAAGGTAGTTGAGCTTTTAAATGGTTATTTGATAACCAAAGAGCTTCAAAATATGGAAAACTATATCGTACCAGCCAGTCTACAAGGTAATCAAGGAATTATAGGCTGTTTACAATTAGCAGTTAGAGCCTTAACGTGATAAAGCCTTGAAACATAAAAAGCCTGCCCAACACATTTTTCAGTGTGTTAGGCAGGCTTTTAAGCATCCTTTAGACTTCCATAATAATAGGAAGGATCATGGGATTACGTTTTGTTTTTTTCCATATATAGTTTTTAAGTTCATCTCTTACAAGGACTTTAATTTGAGCCCATTCACGAATACGTTCTTCTTCACAACGCTCTAAAGCTTTTTGAATCACCTTTTTGGCTTCATCCATTAAACCTTCTGCTTCTCTTACATAGACAAAACCACGTGAAATAATATCTGGACCTGAAACAATCATTCGGGACTCTTTTTCAATGGTCATTACCACAATGACTAAACCATCTTGAGAAAGGGCTTTACGATCACGAAGTACAATATTTCCTACATCCCCTACACCCAAGCCATCTACTAGGATTTGACCTGAAGGAACAGTACCTGTTATTTGACAAGTGTGACGGTTAAGCTCCAAGACATCGCCAACAGATAAAATTTGAGCATTTTCTTTTGGAAGTCCTAGGCTCACTGCAAGTTCCACATGTTTTTGTAAGTGACGGTATTCACCATGGACAGGTATAAAATACTTAGGTTGAACTAAGGCATGCAGAAGTTTAAGCTCTTCTTGGGTAGCATGACCCGATACATGGGTATCTTCGCGAACTACAATAGTTCCTTTTTTAATCAGTTCATTAACCACCTTCGAAACAGTTTTTTCGTTACCAGGAATAGGTGTAGAACTTAAAATAATCACATCTCCAGGTTTTAAATCAATTTGTTTATGCTCTGAAACAGCAATACGGGATAGAGCTGCCATAGGTTCCCCTTGGCTCCCCGTCATAATGGTAACCACTTCATTATCTTTATAGCGTTTAATTTCATTGGCTTCAATTAAAGTATTTTTAGGAATTTCTAAATAGCCTAATTCACTAGCGGTGCGGACAACATTCAC
>JAEZKI010000186.1 GCA_023415525.1 Bacillota bacterium
GTGCTAGAGTACTTCTTAAACCAGCTAAAGAAGGTACTGGAGTTATCGCAGGTGGTCCAGCACGTGCTGTACTTGAACTTGCAGGTATCCGTAACATCAGAACTAAATCTTTAGGTTCAAACAACAAGAAAAACGTAGTTCACGCTACAATCGAAGGACTTAGAAGTTTAAAAACACCATCAGAAGTTGCTAAACTTCGTGGTAAAACAGTAGAAGAGCTTTTAGGCTAAGAGGAGGAATGTTCAAGTGGCTAAAATAAAAGTAACTTTAGTAAGATCCACAATCGGGGCAATTCCAAAGCATAAAAAGACTGTACAAGCTCTCGGTTTAGGAAAAATTAATAGTTCAAACATTCACGAAGACAATGCAGCTATTCGTGGTATGGCAGAACAAGTAAGACACTTAGTAAAAGTTGAAGAAATCAACGAGTAATAGAAATACAAGATAGAAGGAGGTGCCAAAGACATGAATTTAAGCGAATTAAGACCAGTTGAAGGTTCAAAAAAATCATCTTTCCGTGTTGGCCGTGGCCATGGTTCAGGTAACGGTAAAACAGCAGGTAGAGGACATAAAGGACAAAAAGCAAGAACAGGTGGTGGAGTTAGACCAGGTTTTGAAGGTGGTCAAATGCCATTATACAGAAGACTTCCAAAACGTGGCTTCACAAACCGTAATAGTATAGAAATCGTTGGTATCAACGTTGATCTTTTAAATCGCTTTGAAGATGGTGCAGTTGTAACTGTAGATGCTATGATTCAAGCAGGTATCATTAAAAATCCAAGAGATGGTGTGAAAATTCTTGGAAAAGGCGACTTAACTAAAAAGTTAACTGTACAAGCTAATGCTTTTAGTGTAGGTGCAAAAGAAAAGATTGAAGCTGTGGGTGGAAAAACAGAAGAGGTGATGTAGGTGGATTTATTCAAGACTCTTAAAAATGCATGGAGAGTGCCAGAACTACGCAAAAAAATTATATATACACTTTGGATGTTTGCTTTTATAAGAATAGGTGCACATGTAACAGTACCTGGTATTGATACAGTTGCTCTGACTTCTATGATGAATGATCAAAATAATGTATTAAACTTAATGGACATTGTAACAGGAGGAGCCTTCAAAACTATGGCATTATTTGCTTTAGGTGTAGGCCCCTACATTACAGCCAGCATTATTATGCAGCTTCTTCAAATAGCTATTACTAAACTTGAAGAACTCGCAAAAGAAGGCGAGATTGGTCGTAAGAAGATTAACAAGTATACACGTTACGTGACTTTAGGCTTAGCACTTATTCAAGGATCTGCTACAACCCTTACACTCAGAAATCAAGGTATTTTAGCTAGCCAATCTATTTGGACATTTCTTGTTGTTGATATCGGCCTTATAGCTGGTTCCATGCTTGTAATGTGGATTGGTGAGCAAATTACTCAAAAAGGTGTGGGCAATGGTATTTCATTAATTATCTTTATTAATATTATAGCTAGACTTCCAAAGGATGTTTATGCCATGTTCCAGACAGCAGGCTATGTCAAACCTATTATTATTATCCTATTATTTATATTGGTAATAGGCTTTGTTGTCCTAATGTCTCAAGGAGAAAGACGAATTCCAGTACAGTATGCTAAACGTACTGTAGGACGTAAAGTTTATGGTGGACAATCACAGCATATACCTGTTAAGGTAAATCTCGCAGGGGTACTTCCAATTATCTTTGCTATGTCTATCATGAATTTCCCAGAGATTATCACTAATCTTTTTGGAGGAACAACAAATCAAGTATGGTCACAGATTTTACTCTACCTTAGATGGACTCATCCAGTAGGAACAGTTATTTATGTGGTACTTATATTTGCTTTTGCTTTCTTCTACTCAACCATCGCATTTAATCCTATGGAGATTGCATCAAATATGAAAAAAGGTAGCGGTTTTGTTCCTGGTATTAGACCAGGTAAACCCACATCAGATTATTTATCTGACGTAGCTACACGTATTACCTTATTAGGAGCCATATTTTTAGCAATACTTGCCGTACTTCCACTAGTATTTCAGCTCGTTTTTAAAGTGCAAGTTGCATTTTCAGGAACATCTTTACTTATCGTTGTAGGTGTTGCACTTGAAACACTTAAACAAATTGAGTCACAGATGTTAATGAGACATTATAAAGGATTTTTGTAAAATTAGGGGGTAGCCGCAATGAGATTAGTATTATTAGGTGCACCAGGTGCAGGTAAAGGAACACAAGCTGAGATGCTTACTAAACTTTACAATATCCCATGCATTTCTACAGGTAATATTTTTAGAGAGCATATCTCTAAGAATACTGATCTGGGCAAGCAAGCCAAAGCATTTATGGATGAAGGTAAGTTGGTACCAGATTCTCTTGTTATTGAGCTTGTTAAAAGTAGGATTACGGAAGACGATTGCAAAAATGGAATGATTTTTGACGGTTTTCCTAGAACTATCCCTCAAGCTGAGGCATTGGATACAATGCTTAAAGAGTTAAGCATACCAATTGACCATGTTATTAACGTAGATGTGCCAGATGAGATGATTATTGACCGCATGGCTGGCAGAACAGTTTGCCCAAGCTGCGGCGCTTCTTATCATAAAACCAATAAAATTGAGACAGTAGCTGGCAAGTGTGATCTTTGTGGCAATGACCTTGTTCAAAGAGAAGACGATAAAGCCGAAACTGTAAAAAAACGTTTAGATATTTATCATGCTCAAACAGAACCACTTATTGCTTACTATAAATCTCAAGACAAAGTCATTGATATTGATGGTGTAGGTGCTGTGGATGATGTAAGAGCAAGAGTTATGAAAGCATTAGGAGTGAACTAAAATGCCAATTCCCATTAAATCAGATGCGGAAATAAGCTTAATGAAAGCTTCAGGAGCAATTCTAATAGAAGCTCATGAGCTAGTAGCCCAACATGTAGCAGCAGGCATTACAACTGGTGAGCTGGATGCAATTGCAGAAAAGTTCATCAGGAGTCAAGGAGCTGCTCCCTCATTTAAAGGCTATCATGGATATCCAGGTTCAGCTTGTATCTCAATTAATGAAGAAGTTGTTCATGGTATTCCAGGAAAAAGAAAGCTCAAACAAGGTGACATAGTAAGTGTTGACCTTGGGGTATACTATAAGGGATATCACTCAGATGCTGCAAGGACCTATGCTGTAGGTGATGTATCTCCTGAGTCATTAAAACTAATCGAAGTGACACAACAATGTTTTTTCGAAGGTTTAAAATATGCTAAAGCAGGCAATCATCTAGGACAGATATCTGTTGCTATTCAACAATATGCAGAAAGCTTTGGCTATGGCGTAGTAAGAGATTTAGTTGGCCATGGCATAGGAAAAGAATTGCACGAAGAACCACAAGTTCCAAACTACAAAACACCTGGAAGAGGACCCAAACTTCAAAAAGGTATGGTGCTAGCTATAGAACCTATGATTAATTTAGGAACTTGGCAAGTTAAGGCACTAGATGATGATTGGACGTTCGTAACAAGAGATGGCTTGCCATCTGCACATTATGAGAATACAGTGGTTATTACAGATGATATTCCAGAAATACTTACATTACGTACAAAGTAAGTAATGAGGTGATTATATGAATAACGAGTTTGAATTAGGACAGATTGTTTTCTCAAAATGCGGACGTGATCAAGGAAAACCATTTATAGTCGTAAGCATCGAAGAAGAATATGTACACTTAGTAGACGGCAAGTTACGTAAAGTAGACAACCCAAAACTTAAGAAGAAAAAGCATGTTCAAAAGACTAATACAATTATGGAATGGATTAAACTAAAAATTATAGAAGAGAATAGGCTAACAAGTAGTGATGTTAGAAAGGCTCTAGATGAGTATTTAGGGCAATCTTCTGTGGAATGAGGAGGTTTGAAACTTGGCTAAAGGTGATGTAATAGAAGTAGAGGGAACAGTGATAGAAAAGTTACCAAATGCGATGTTTAA
>JAEZKI010000200.1 GCA_023415525.1 Bacillota bacterium
TAACCTTCTATTGTTATGCCATGAAGGGTTGATGTCTTTACATGGAGATCACAGACAGGTTCACCACATACGCGTTTTTCGTTAAGTATTTCAATATTTCCTCCCATTTGAAGAAGAACATCTAGAATACCACGGCGAGTAGGGTTAATGCCGACATTTTGAATGATAAGATCAGAGTCAGGTGTAATAAGTCCAGCCACCATAAAGAAGGCGGCAGAAGAAATATCTCCTGGTACAGTTATTTCGCAAGGATAGAGTTCTTCACAGGGTGAGATTGTAACACTGGTATCTTTACGCGTTAATTGAGCACCAAAAGATTCCAGCATCCGTTCAGTATGATCCCTTGAGATAAAAGGTTCTGTTACAGTTGTAGGAGAAGAAGCATACAGACCAGCCAATAAGATACACGATTTAACTTGGGCACTGGCAACAGGTGACACATAGTGGGTGCCTTCTAGCGTCTTTCCTTCAATATGTATAGGGCAAAAACGGTCCTCTTTAGCAGAAAGGGAAGCTTTCATTTGACGAAGAGGTGTTATAACCCGCCCCATAGGACGTTTTTGAATGGAAGCGTCTCCTGTTAAAGTGCTAGCAAAAGGCTGAGCGGCTAAAATACCAGAGAGTAAGCGAACAGTAGTTCCACTATTTCCACAATCTAAGGTTGCTGTAGGAGCCAAAAGACCATGAAGCCCTTTACCTTGTACACGAACAGTATCTTCTTCAACAAAAATGGGGATACCCAGTTGCCTAAACACGCTAATAGTGGATAAGCAATCCTGCCCCATTAAGAAGTTGTGAATAAGGGTTTCCCCTTTAGCTAAGCCACCAAACATAATGCTACGGTGAGAAATGGATTTATCAGAAGGAATAGAAAGATTTCCTCTAAGTCCTTGACAAGGGTTAATAAGCATAGGGATTCCTCCTTTAATAGTAGATGGTATAGTGATGTTTGGATAAGATTTCAGTTGCTTTTAAGAGAGAGGCTTTATTTTCTACTACAATTTTTAAGACACCCGCCTCAAACTCACGATCGTTGACAATCCCGATATTCTTAATGTTAATTTGATGCTCACTTAAAAGGGTTGCAATAGAGGCAATAATTCCAGGCTCATCCTTAGCGTCTACCTGTAGAGCATAAATTTTAGAAGAACTGTGGGCATCTCCTTCTTTAAACGTATTGCGATAAATACGTGAAGCATCAAAGAAGTGATAGAGCTCTGCCTCGTCATCCGTCTTAAGATAAGTTAAAAAACGGTCTAAAATATCTTGATAACGTTCAAAAACTTTAAGTAACTGATTCTTATTGGATAGACAAATGCTAGACCAAATAGCTGGATTAGAAGAGGCAATCCGTGTAATATCTTTGAATCCACCAGCTGCTAACGCGTGAAGATGGCAGTTTTCACCATCATTTTCCCGTACAAGATGAACGAGAGAACTGGCTATAATATGCGGTAAGTGGCTAACCGTTGCTGTGGCAAAGTCATGATAAGAAGCAGATAAAATAAGAGGAATAGCCCCAATACGTTCAATCATCTTCTGTAAAATAAAGAGAATAAAATCAGGCGTATCACTCATAGGTGTTAAGAGATAGTAGGCATTTTCAAAAAGATAAGAATGAGCCGCACGATAACCACATTGCTCTGAACCTGTCATAGGATGTCCACCTACAAAATAAGCACGCTTTGTGGAATTTTTAAGGAGACTATGAACTTGTGTAACAATCTCATATTTGGTGCTCCCAATGTCTGTAAGAATACAATCTGTTGCTACATAAGGAAGGAGTTCCTTCACAATTTCATAAATACTGGAAACAGGAGTACAGATAAAAATAACATTACAGTTACTAAAGGAACTGGTTCGATCTGTAGCCATATTATCTATGGCACCTGCTTCATAGGCAGTTTTTAAAGAATCTATTTGTGTATCATAACCAATAATATAACTATTTTGTGCGTGAACCTTTTTAATCGCTTGAGCTAGCGATCCCCCCATAAGGCCAAGACCAATAATACCTATACGCAAGTAAGAGATCTCCCACAAGCTTCAGCAATGACTTTCAATTCACACATAAGGGTTTTAAACTCTTCGGGGTTAAGAGATTGAGGACCATCAGAAAGAGCTTCTTTTGGATTAGGATGAACTTCAATCATAAGGCCATCTGCACCAGCAGCAATAGCTGCTTTAGAAAGAGCAGGGATATAAGGTTTTTTACCAGAAGCATGACTTGGGTCGATAATAATAGGTAAATGGCTCTTAGATTTAATGACTGGAACAGCACTTATATCTAAAGTATTACGGGTAGCTGTTTCATAGGTACGAATACCTCTTTCGCAAAGAATAACATTTTGATTTCCTTCACTCATAATGTATTCTGCTGCATTGAGCCATTCGTCAATGGTTGCACATAGACCTCTTTTAAGGAGTACAGGTAAATTGGTTTTACCTACAGCTTTTAAGAGTTCAAAGTTCTGCATATTACGAGCTCCTACTTGTAAAATATCAACATAGTTAACGGCAGACTGAACAGCATTTAAACTTGTTACTTCACAAACAATAGAAAGACCGGTACGTTTTTTAGCTTCAAGCATATATTGTAAGCCCTCTTCTTCTAAGCCTTGGAAAGAATAAGGAGAAGTACGAGGTTTATAAGCACCACCACGAAGAACAGTGGCCCCACCTGCTTTGACACTGTCAGCAGAAGCAAAGAGTTGCTCTTTACTTTCAATAGCACAAGGTCCTGCCATGACAATAAGTTCTTTTCCACCAATCTTACAGTTCCCTAAGTCAATGACAGAAGGACTGGTGTGGAACATTTTATTAGCTAATTTATAAGTTTCAGTAACAGGAACAAGTTTCTCAACACAAGGAAGAGAAGAAATAAAGTCACTATTAAGCTTTGATTTATCTCCCACAACACCAATAATGGTAACTTGAGAACCTTCAGATATATGCACCTGTAAGCCGGCTTTAGTGACTTTTTCTGTAACTAATTGGACGTCACTAGGTGTCGCTTGATGCTTCATTACAATAATCATTTTAAAAAACCTCCAAACTGAGATATAAAGAGACGAAAAAATTATCATCATATTATTCTTACTTATTGTACACCTTACATTTTTAGTATGTCAATGAGAGGCAACTTAAATGCATAAGGGGTTGTTAGAAAATTGAAAAAAACCCCGTAATTAATAGTTGTCCTTCATTACCTTTCATGCTAAGATGAAAACAGAAAAAGAATTTTTTAACAGTACAGAAAAGTAGCTTTGTGAAAAAATGGTATGAAGCTGTGAAATAAAGGACCAAACAGTGAAAGAACGTAAGGAGAAGAACGAATAAATGAAAATATCAGATAAGGTAAGATGGGGCATTTGTTTTGGCGCAGCCAGCCTATTAATTATTGTACCAATCGTTTTACGTCTATTGGCGATTTCTTATCCTCCTAAAATACTGGATGTATTAGAGATGGCTGTCATTATAGTGGTTGGCTATTTCTTGATAGTCTATCCTCGATTAAATAAAGGGGGGGAGCAAGAGGACGGAGAAACGGAAGAGACTAGAGCTACTGAGCAAGACAAAGGTAAACAAAATTAAGAAGATTAAGAAAGTCACCTAAGGACCATATAGCAAATGGTTTTAGGTGACTTTTGAGTTGAAACATCTGACTTATTTTTTATTAAAGTAGCCTTTAGTATGGAGGTGTTCAATAGAAGCATAGAGAGGAATACCGTTTCTATAGGAAAGAGTAGGTTCCCCCTCTATTAAAGGGAGCAGATATTCCATACATTCGGAAGTGACATCATTACCTGATTCATTAATCCAATTTAAAGGAACTGTTTTTTCTAGGTTTGCAATTTCTGTAATAGCATGTCCTTCAAAGGAAATTTGATAGGGGGCATTCGATGTGCGATGATAGCATACCATTTGAGCTGTTTTGCCTTGATTTCCTAATATGACAGCATATTTACCAATGGCAATGGCTTCTTTAAGGTCTGTCAGAGAAGCACAATGTGTGGCAGCACGTTGAAGGACGTTAAGTTCAACGGAGCGCACTTTACAACCTAGTTCAGCTTTTACAAGATTTTCTAAAGTTTTACCTACGCCACAAAGTTGTTTATGCCCAAAGGCATCTACAGCACTTGTGGAAGCAGAGATATAGTGACCTTCTTGATCTTTAATGCCTTCCGATACAGCTACAATAATGTTTCTGCGGACTTTCATGAGTGCTTTTAAGTCTTCTAAAAACTGTTCTTTATTAAAGCTGACCTCAGGAAGATAGATTAAATCAGGAGCAGGACTATAAGGCGTACGCGCAAGACTTGCAGCAGCTGTCAGCCAGCCTGCATTACGTCCCATGATTTCTACAATAGTGATAGAAGGAATATTGTAGATATAGGTATCATGAGCAATTTCTAAGAGAGAAGTAGCAATAAACTTGGCAGCACTTCCAAAACCAGGCGTGTGGTCAGTAATAGGAAGGTCATTATCAATAGTTTTAGGAATACCAATAATATTGACGTCTTTATTATGTTTTTGGGCATAATGAGATAATTTAAGAACGGTATCCATCGAATCGTTACCACCAATATAAAAAACAGTAGCAATTTCTTTTTCAGCAAAGAACTGAAATAAGTCTTCATAAATAGCTTCTGAATGGTCACAAGTAGGAAGTTTAAAACGGCATGAGCCTAGGTACATGGCAGGGGTGTGGGTAAGAAGATTACATTTTTCCAAGGTATCAAAGTTCCCAGTAAGATTTAAATATTTGCCTTGGAGTAAACCTTCAATACCATTAATCATACCATAAACAGTATGGTAGCTTTTCGTTTCTAAAATGCCTTGCAATACGCCACTAAGTGAGGCGTTTATGGCAACAGTTGGTCCACCAGACTGTCCAATGA
>JAEZKI010000209.1 GCA_023415525.1 Bacillota bacterium
AGATAGCCCTCTGTGGTAGCATATTGAAAAATGCTAGAGCCTTGTGTATGGATAATGTTTTGAATAGAAGCTTCAAGGGCCTCAATAGGAAAAGAAATGGGATTAGGTAGGCCTCCTGCAAAAGATATAATATCTTTATTACTTGTTACTTTTAAAATTTCACGAATAAAAGACTTTTTGGTGTTTAAAATACGATTTGAAAATACAGTGCTCATCATGAATTGTTTCTCCTTTAATTTAAATAAATAGAATAAAGTAAGGAAAGAATATCAGAATAGTAAAAAATAGCCTAGTAAGGCTATTCTTGTACATGTTCTAATCCAATATTAAGGATATGCGTAATATGATCATCTGCTAAGGAATAGTAAACCACTTTACCCTCCTTGCGTCCTTTTACAAGATTATACATTTTAAGAAGTCTTAGTTGATGAGAAACAGCAGAGTGCGTCATGTTTAAAGAAGCAGCTAAGTCACACACACACATTTCGGAAATGAAAAGTGCACTTAATAAGCGAACACGTGTAGGGTCTGAAAACATTTTGAAGAGTTCAGATAGTTTTATAGAAAGTTCTTCCTTAAGCATTTGCTGAGTGACTTTTTCTACAACCTCTTCATGAATAATGGTACAAGAGCAAGTTTCTAATTTGCTAGGCAACTTTTTCACCTCCAAGCATTTATAATTTATAGACTACTTTTTTTTCCCAAAAGTGTCAAGACTATGGCTTAAAATAGCTATAAATTTAAAATTCGATGTTGCTAATCTGCAGGGTTAGTTGTACTATAAAAATAGAACATTTTACAAAAAATACAATAATTATTTTAAATATAAATAATCCAATACGGGGGAACAAAGATGTTTGATTTCAAAAAAGAGTTAGAGAGATATCAGCCTATTTTAAATGTGGAGCATATTGAGGATAAAATGAACCAAGATGATATAAAGGATTTGATTGATATTTTAAAGGAGATTAATAAGGCAGGCGAATTGCGCCATTTTGGAGAGGAATAAGTAAGTATTTTATAGAAACAAGACGATGAAGTGAGAGTATTAATAAAGAGATAAGGAGCAAAAAAATGGAAAGTAGATGCCCCTATTGTGGTGAGAGTATTTATGAAAGGCCTCATTGTGTCAATTGTAATAAAGATGTGCGCTGGGCACAAAAAATCTATAGCAACAGTAAATTTTATTTTTATAAAGGCTATAAAGAAGCTGAATGTAGAAATTTATCGACGGCCATTACCTATTTAACAAAATCAATTAACTATGATAAATATAATAAGGAAGCACGCAATCTTCTAGGATTGGTGTATTTTGAGATAGGTAAAATAAGTTTAGCCCTAAAAGAATGGATTATAAGTGATGGTATTGATAAAGAAGATAACAAAGCAAAAGAGTATATAGAGAAAATTCAAGAGCAGCCTAAGTTATTGGTTACCTATAAAGACTCTATTCATCTTTATAATAAGGCGCTTATGTATTTGCATCAAGGCAATGATGATGTAGCCATCATTCGGTTAAAAAAAGCAGTGGCACTTAATCCTAATTTATTAGAAGCTCGTAATTTACTTGCCCTATGTTATATAAAGGATAAGCAATTTTATAAAGCAAATGAGCAAATTAAAGAAGTATTACGCATAGACCATTCCGATGTTAAGGCACTGGCTTACTTTAAAAAAGTAAGTAAGGAAGATACGGAAAGAATCATGCCCTATGATTTAGAGTATATCCCTAAAAGTAGTCAAAAACCTGTGGTGCCTTCAAAAGTTATTAATAGGGGCCCCCTTTTGGCTAAATATGTTGTTAATTTTATGGTAGGTGCTTTATGTATGTTTTTTATTCAAACCACTCTTATTTTGCCAACAAAGGTTGAAGAGTACGAGAGTAAGTTAGTAAAAGCTAAGGAATCGGAAAGTCAACTCATAAAGACTTTAGAAGAGGAAAAAATTCAGAATCAGCAAGTAATCACTGAGCTAGAAGCCACCAATCAGAAGTTAGTTGAGGAAAAAGCGAGTGCAGAACTAACGGCTTCTAAAGTTTCTCAAAAGGTAAAACTTACAGAGGCAAACCAATATTATATAGAAAAAGATTGGATTAAAGCTGCTGATGTGCTGTATAACATAGCACCTTCCTTATTAGAAGCAGAGGACAATACTTTGTACATAAGTTTAAAAGATGAAATCTATCAGCGGGCAGCAAAAAGCCTTTATGAAGAAGGGTATAGACAGTATAAATCCGGTGATTTTATTACATCTAAATCCAATTTTGAAAAGGCTCTTGTTTATAATCCTGATGAAAATACTTTGCGCAAATCTTTTTATTATTTAGGCTGTGTTGAAAAAGAGATAGCTAATGTAGAGAAGGCCAAATATTATTTTGATAAAATCATTAAAGATTATCCACAAACGACAGAAGCTTATTGGGCTCAAAATCAACTAAGTACATTTATTTCTTAAATGTAGTTAGTTCTTTTTTTAAAATTGAATGTAAATACTTGGAAATTTATTGACAATTAATACCAATTATACTATTCTAAAGATGCTTGGAATAAATAATAATGAAAGAAGGGTATGCGGTGAAAATAGATTTCTTAGTAGTAGGCCGTACATTAGTCGCTATTTTACAGGGAGAAGTAGACCATCATACATGTGTACAAATTAGACAGCAAGTGGATCATGAATTTCAAAAAAAAAGAGCAAGAAATTTAGTATTTGACCTTGAGTGCGTAAAATTTATGGATAGTGCAGGAATAGGTATGCTAATGGGAAGATATCGTAATGTAGCCATATGTGGAGGTAGCATTGCACTCGTTAATGTGCGTCCTGAGACAGCCCAGCTCATTGAGCTTTCAGGCGTTAATCGTTTGATGAAGATTTATGCAAGTCAAGAACAAGCACTAGAAGTATTAGCCTAATGGGAATTAAGGGGGACCAAATGATGCAAGAGAAAAATAGTATGCAAGTACAATTTGCTAGTCAATCCATAAACGAGGGGTTTGCACGTGTTGTTGTAAGTGCCTTTGTTGCTCAACTTGACCCAACTGTAGAAGAAATCAATGATATAAAAATGGCTGTTTCCGAAGCTGTTACCAATAGTATTATTCATGGTTATAGAGGAAGGGAAGATGGGCTAGTTGAAGTAAAATGTACTTATGAAGGAAGAGACATAGAAGTAGAAGTAATCGATTATGGGATGGGAATTGCCAATATTGATGAGGCGATGACACCTCTTTATACCACCTCCTTAGAGGAGGAACGAGCCGGCTTAGGTTTTACTGTCATGCAGTCGATGATGGATGAAATAGAAGTAAGCTCTGAAAAGGGGAAGGGAACAACTGTTAAGATGAAAAAATCTCTCAGAGAGTAGTAGATACTGTCTTGGAGAAAGGTGGGATACAATGGACCATACCCTAGAGCTTATAAAGCAAGCACAGGCGGGTAATGATGAGGCCAAGAACCTTTTGGTAAAGGAGAACATGGGGTTAGTTTGGAGTCTAGTAAGAAGGTTTGGTAATCGTGGCTATGATATGGAGGACCTTTTTCAGATTGGTAGTATTGGTCTTTTAAAGAGTATAGAGAAATTTGATTTAAATTTTAATGTAAAGTTTTCTACTTATGCTGTACCTATGATTGTAGGAGAAATTAAACGTTTTTTAAGAGATGATGGACTCATTAAAGTTAGTCGTTCTTTAAAAGAGACGGCTTATCGGGCACATATTATGAAAGAACAATTAGTAAAGGAACTGGATAGAGAACCTACTATTGGTGAAATAGCAGCAAGCTTAGACCTTGCTATCGAGGAAGTAGTGGAAGCCATGGAATCCAGTGCAGAAATAGAATCTTTAAATGCAGTGATTTATCAAGGCGATGGGAAAGCCATTACCTTAGAAGATAAAATTGATCAAAATCCAAAAGAACAAGGTGGACTAGTTGACCGGATTGTGC
>JAEZKI010000229.1 GCA_023415525.1 Bacillota bacterium
ACGCTTTGAAGAGAAAATAATCGAACAAACGCCTGATTATACCATTAAACAGGACATTTTTGGAAAACAGGTGATTAAAAAGGCAGATTCACAATTGGAGTTAGATTATAAACCTGTTATTAGTACTCAAGAAGATTGGGATAAAATAAAAGAGCATGCACTTAAGGAGTTAGAAATTTATTATACAGATGAAAAAATTAAAGAAGCGTACGGTCATCTTGTAGAGGCACATGATAGAGGAGACTACTCTATTCGCCTTAATATAGAAGGATTTTTCTGGGTACCACGTGAGTTAATGGGTATAGAAGAACATATGTATAATTTCTATGATGAACCAGAACTAATGAAGGATATCAATGACTTTATCTACGAAATTTATTCCACATATCTCCTTAAGGTCATTGACTTAGTACAACCCGATGTACTTTACATGATGGAGGATATGAGTGGTAAGACAGGACCTATGGTGTCTCCACAAATCTTTGAAGAATTTGTACTTTCGTATTATAAAAAGCTTATTCCTTTATTTAAAGCACATGGAGTAGATAATGTTTTTGTAGATACAGATGGTTGCTTTGAAATTATGATTCCTTCTTTTATGGAAGCTGGTGTAGACGGCTTCTTACCTATGGACGTTAATGCTGGTATGGACATTGTAAAAGTAAGACAAATGTTTCCTAAGCTAAAATTTATTGGAAGTTTTAATAAGTTAGAAATAGCAAAAGGAAAAGAAGCCATTGATAAAGAATTTGAACGCTTATTACCTGTTATTAGACAAGGTGGCTTTTTACCAGGTTCAGACCACCAAGTTGCACCATCTACTTCATTAGAAGATTACAAGTACTACATACAAAAACTGCGCGAAATAATGGAACAATGTGGCGCAGACCTATAAGGAAAGGGGATACAGATAATGATTAAGACCTTTAAGATGAAAATTTATCCTGGCATGGAAGCGGAATATGAGAAGAGACATAATGAATTATGGCCTGAAATGGTTGACATGATTCATGAACATGGGGGCAAAAATTATACCATTGCACTAGATCCAGAAACCTTAGTGCTCTATGGTTATATTGAAATCGAAGATGAGGAAAAGTGGAGTCAAGGAGCTGATACCGCTATTAATCGCAAGTGGTGGGACTTCATGGCTGACATTATGGAGACTAATGCAGATAATAGCCCTGTTTGTGAGGATCTAAAGGTTTTATTCCATTTAGACTAGTACCAGTATAGTCCTTAAAAAATAGTTGTTATAGTAGAAAATAAAAGAATAAGAAAACCTTATAAAAACATAAACTGGCCCCTTGTAAAGGACACAATAAAAAAGAGATTGAGCAACATTTAAAAGATGACTTCTATATAGTTTAGGAGTCATCTTTTTTACTGTTCATAGGCTTCAAGTTAGAAGAAATGGGAGGTAAAAGAAATACTTCTATAGAAATTTGAAGAGTATTTGATGAAGCATGTGAGATACCTCTTGAGGAGGCAGCTTAAGGTCGTCATCTAGCCATTGCTCGAGTATACCAATGGAACCAGAAACAGCAAAGAGTATTTCTGTAAAGTTAAATTCAGACATGATGGGAATATCCTCTTTTGGCAGAAACTTTTCTATAAAAAACTCCTTAAGTTTTTGTAAGTTACTCCTACTATTAGAAGGACTGAAGAAAAGGAGAAAAAGCGCCTTATTGGCAAAAATATAGTCCGTTATAGTATCCACTAATTTTATAAAGTTTTCAGGATCACAGCAGGGAACAGAGGAATTAAAGAATTGGTTGAGTTCGCAGAAAACTTCTTTTTCAAGCTGCTCGTATAAGTCATAAATGTCATGATAGTGTAAATAAAATGTCCCCCGTCCTAGGTCAGCTAATCTGGATAATTCAGCCACGGTTATTTTATTTATATTTTTTTGCCGCAGCAAATAAAAGAAAGCTTCCTTTATTGCCTTTTTGGTTTTAAGTGAACGTTTATCTTCCATAGTACTCCCCTATATAAAAGACACTTTGTCTCAATGTGTTTACTAATAAACAGACCTAGCCTAATTGCCGATTGTTTAGTAAGTTTATTAAAATTATAATTTATATATGAATTTTATACAACTTAATTGTAAGTACTTATACAGATATGAGGAGGGTATAGTGATGCTATATAAAAGAGCAAAGGGCTCATTTACCTATAAGCTAATGGCATGGGGACTTATTCTATTATCCTTTTTGTTATATGGCATTTTGCCATTTAATTTATGCCTCCCTGTTTCTAATTGTATGAAAGCAGGAATTGTAAGCGGCATGCTTATAGTTAGTGAAATTGCCTTTTGGGTAGGGAGTATCATGTTAGGTAAGAAAGTAGTAGCGACAGTTTTAAGCAGGCTTAATATTTTTAAAAAGTAGACTTTTTGGAGAGAGATTTCTTTAGAAAGGGAAGCCATATAAGAGTAGGGGGATAAGGATGTTGTTTTGTTTTAGTGGAACAGGAAATTCTTTGCATGTGGCACAAATAGTAGCCAAAGAGCTTCAAGAAGAAGTGATTATGATGACACAGCAAGAAAGAGAAAAAAAGAAAAAGTATATTTTGGAGCCTAATGAAAAAGTGGGATTTATTTTTCCTATCTATTGGTGGGGAATGCCTGTATTGGTGGAGGACTTCATAAAGGAATTAGTTTTGATAAACTATAAAGACAATTACACCTATGCTATAGCCACCTTTGGTATAAAAGATCATAATGGGATGCATGACTTGGAGAGAATTTTAAAGAAAAAATCCATGAACCTACAAGCCAAATATGAAGTTAAAATGGTTGATAACTATATAGTGGGGTATGAGATTATAGCAGAGGAAAAACAAAAGCGTATCTTATTAGAGGCAGACAAGAAAATAACAGAGATAGTAGATAAAATTCAAGAGGGACAAAAAGGTGCCATTGGAGATTTATTAAGTACAACTCTAAAGCCTCTAGTACACAGTATGTATAAGCATACTGATCACCACAAGAAGTTTTATGTGACTTCTACTTGTATAGGATGTGGTATCTGTGAGAATGAGTGTCCCTGTAATGTTATCCAATGGAAGGGTAATAAGCCCATATGGGAGGAAAACTGCTCATTTTGCTTAAAATGCATTAATACCTGTCCTAAGCAGGCTATCCAGTATGGCTCTAAGACAGAGAAGAGGAAACGCTATCTTTATAAAGAATAGATAGTTTGTAAGGGTGTTCATAGAGATGTATATAAATAGAGTGGGTTATAAAAATACGATACATACTAAGGTCTTTTGCTCGGGTGTAAACAGTGATTTAGGCATAAAAAATCCCACCTCCATGATAGATGAATTTAATAATTTCATCTGTCATGGAGGTGGGATTGTATCAGTTATCTTTTATAATAAGGTTGGCTGTGCATATATTTACGCCAATCACCATGGGGGAGGTAAGTCCCTTTTTTCCTGACATAATTTTGGTCAATATAGAGATAGACCCAGCATTCTTCTGTATGACCATCAGGAAAAGTGACAGTCTTCTTTTTTCGGGTATAAAGATCAATAGAGGGGTCACCTGTGTAGCCTTCTAGTAAATCAATACTTCTGAGATGCTTATCCTGTGAAAGACTGCAAACCTCTCCATGAACAGTATCTGTCCCCGAAGTAATAGCAGGGTAACCAGCAGGCAGATGATAAAGAGCACCATGGATGGTGCCAGGAGTAATATTTCTTACTCTGTTTTTAAGGACTTTATCATGGTTCCAGAAATCTTGTCTTAAAGAACCATAAACAAATATTTTTTCCATTAGCAGATTGCACCTGCTGCAATATGAAGATCTTCAGTGTGGGTAGCAGCTGCTTCAATACAAAGAGCAAGGCCTTTAGTAATATCTGCTTGAGCCATTGAAGGCATGTTGGGTTTAGAAGTAACTTGTGCGGGAATATAAGGCACATGGATAAAGCCACCACGCATAGCTGGATATTCTGTATGAATCAGGTGTAAGATACCGTACATAACATGGTTACATACAAAAGTACCTGCTGTATTAGAGATAGAAGCAGGTATTCCTGCATTTACCATAGCTTGTGTCATGGCCTTAATAGGAAGGTTGGTGAAGTAAGCCGCATCACCAGCTTCAGCTACCTTAGTATCTACTGGCTGATTACCTGCATTATCAGCAATACGTGCATCATCTACATTAATGGCCACACGTTCGGGTGTAATGCCAAAGCGCCCACCAGCTTGACCAACAGCGATGACAATGTCTGGCTGGTATTTTTCAATGCCTGCTTTAATCGTTTCTAAGCTTTTTCTGAAAACAGTAGGAATCTCTAATTTAATAACCTCTGTTTCCCCAATCCTATCTGGAAGTGCCATAACAGCTTCAAGAGCTGGGTTTACACTTTCTCCACCAAATGGATCGAAACCTGTAATTAATACTTTCATGAGGATCCTCCTTATAAGATTATTTTTTTAAATCTAAAATCCTAAAACATACATTAAGATAATATGGACAATAAGAAGAGGAATGGCCACTAACGCCTGATGTTTAATCATGGCATTTTTATCTTTCATATTTAAAAGAGCGACTGGAAGGATATTGAAGTTAGCTGCCATTGGTGTCATTAAGGTTCCGCAATAACCTGCTGTAAGAGCAAGGGCAGAACAGATAACAACATTGCCTCCAGGAATAAAGACAAAAGGGACACCGATACCAACAGTGATCACGGAGAATGCAGCAAAGGCATTACCCATAATCATGGTGAATAAGGCCATACCCATACAGTAGGCAATCACTCCGATTAAGACATTCCCTTGTGGAATGAATTTCTCAATGTTGGAAGAAATAACAGTCCCTACACCAGCAGCAGTGAAAAGTGAACCAAGGGCTGCTAAAAGCTGAGGTAAGATACAAGTCATACCCACAACCTGAAGGATACGATTACTGTCATCAGCAACGGTTTTAACAGGTGCTTTTGTGATAAAGAGTGTAAGTAGTAACGTAATACAGGCAGCAAGACCAATGGCTACTGTTCCACTAAAAGATGTGAATTTAGCAATCCCAATAACAAGGACAGCAATTGAAATAGAAGGAATAAACACTTTATTACCTAACTTTTTGGCTTGTGCTGCAGAAAAATCTGGAGTTGGGATATTCACTTTACCCCTCGCAACTTGTTTGGTGGCTGTTAATACACCAATAACAAGGAGTAAGAAACCAACAACTGCACCAGGAAGTAAAGAGCCAAAAGTAAAGATTGTCCCTAGAATGGCCCAGAAAAGAGTTGTTCCAATACGTGTTTTAAGAGAAGAGTCTTTAAAAACATTGAAGGCTACTAAATACATCAATAAACCCACTAGAACATAAAACACTTGAAGTAAAATAGTTCCCATTATTTAGCACCTTCCTTTTTATGAGTTAGAGTTGCATATTTCTTAGCAATTTTCTTATCCATATAAGTGTTTTGAACGAAAGCAAAGATAAGAGCAATAATAGCAATTGGAATAGAAGCTTGGGCAACAGCTAAAGCATCTACATTATAACCAAGCTCTTCTAAGGTTCCTACAATAAGAAGGACACCTGAGTTTGCTATAAAAATATTTTGAGCGAAGAAGTTACCATAGTTATCAGCAGCAGCTGCCATAACCTTAATGGATTCTTCAGTTTCTTCATCTAGTTTACCGTATTTGTTAGATGAAGCACCTTGTGACATCGGTTCAATCAGAGGCCGTACAAATTCAGCATGTCCAAGTTTTACACCTGCTGAAATAGCAATCTCACGGATGAACATATAAAGTGTGGATACACGTCCAGAAGACATACCTTTGATTTTTTTTATTAATTCAGAAGCTCGTTCTTTAAGACCATATCTTTCGCAGATTCCGATAATCGGCAAGATGAGTAAGAATAAGGCCATAGAACGTTGTGTTGTAAATGTACTACCTAAAGTAGTTAAAATCTCTACAATACTCATGCCACCAAGTAGTCCGGTTACAACACCAGCTGTGAGTACAACAGCAATAGTGTCAAATTTAAGGATGAATCCGACTACGATGACTAAAATACCTATAAGTTGCATGAAATCCCTCCTAATATTATGTTAACCAATACCATTATACACAAATTATGTAAGAAAATCTATAAATTAACAGAAGCGTATTTGGAAATACCTGTAATAGCAAGATTAAAAATTATGAGAAATTGAGAGAACAAGTAGTTTTAAGCATTCTTAGGAAAGATAATTAGAAGGCTTTTATCCTATTATGAGTATGAGAAAGAAAGCCTAATTAAAAAGAGGGGTCTTCTCGCTAGAAATGTAGATGCTTTCCTAAGTAAAATATTAGTTTACCTAGGAGAGACATTCATAAATGAGTGAGAGGTCCCCTCTTTTACAGAAGAAATAAACCTTAATTGAGATATTTACATAGTTCTATTGTAATATAATCCTTTTCTCGTATGATGGTGGCCCCATCTACCATTATTCCTATAAGCCAGAGCTGGCTTGTCTCACCAGGGTCTCCTGAGCCTACTAACTCCCAATAAATATCTTCAATACCTTCATTTTTTTGACCTTTTAAAATAGCCTCGATATCTTCTAATTTATATTCTAATTGTTTGTTGTAATTGGATTTAAAAGAAATAAACGCTTTATGGCCAACTTTTTTTATGGTTGAGTGAATATCTGAACCACCTAATCCAAAAAAGAACAGTGTTAATTCCTCAACGATTTTAGCAAGTTTCTTTTCAACATGTAACATAAGAGTTACCTCCTAGAAGGGCTGGTAGTAAAATTTTTCATGAAACTTTCTATCAAAGGAACCATAATGATAGCAACAATTCCAGAAGAAAATCCGTTGTTATAAAGATTTAAGCCAGAATACATTTGCGTGGTTGAAGTGACGATAGAAGTATGCAATATACCTGCACAAATTCCCGCTAGGACACCAAATTGACCTGCAATAGGTGCCAAACTTACACTAAATAGAGC
>JAEZKI010000235.1 GCA_023415525.1 Bacillota bacterium
AGCTACCCCAGTGTAGAAAGTATTTTAATTCAAGAGCTCGAATCAGGTAAACTTAAGCCTGATCAACTGGCTGTGGATCCTTTTAGCGCTTCTGCTGTTGTTACGGATGTCAATACGGGTGAAGTATTGGCCTTAGTGGGTTATCCTTCGTATGATAGTAATGAAATGATTGAGAATTTTAATAGTTATTATACCAAATTGCAGGATGAATCAGATGAAAGACATTTATTGACGAATCGAGCCCTTCGAGCGGCAGATGCGCCAGGTTCTACTTTTAAAATGATTACAGCTCTTGCTGGTCTAGAAGAGGGTGTTATTGACGTAAATACCCCTATTAATGATACCGGGATTTATACAAAAGCAGGGGAGCCTGCTCCAAAATGTTGGATTCAAACCAATAATGGACATGGTCATGGATTAGTTAATGTTGTAAGAGGAATAGAAGTATCTTGTAACTATTTCTTCTTTGATGTGGCCTATCGTTTAGGCGTTAAAAATAATGAAATTTATGGTGGAATTGATACGTTAACGAAATATGCCCTTATGTTTGGCTTAGACAAAAAGGCAGGGGTTGAGTTAGATGAGATGACACCTAATATTTCAAATCCTACTAGTATTGTTAATACCAGTGTGGCTAGAGCGGTTAATATTGTTAAAGAGACCAGTGACGAGCGTAAAAAGGTCATAAGAGAGCGAATAAGAACGACTTTAGATAAAGGTTTTTATCCTTATGGAAGTTCTAAGGCTACAGATATAGAGGGAAGAATTGATTATCTCACCCAATATGAAATGAAGTTAGCTATCGATAAAGAACTTCAAGAGGTATTAGGGGATAATATTGAAGTCATATGGGAGAAGATGTTAGAAGATTTTCAAAAAGAAATTAATAAGGATAGTGAAGGTATTAAAAAAGAGCTCATTCAGAAGGTCATAGAGGATTCTTCGGGAAGCAATTTGAAAAGTAAGGCACAAAAGCATCTTAGCGAAAGACTACTTGGCATGGTTTCAACTTCCACAGATAAACTTATTAATAAAAGTATTAATAATCTCTCTAAACAGACCATAGAGGATGCTTACCGTATGGTTTATACCAATGCTATAAGACGTAATCAAAATAAGGAAAGTGAAGTGCAGTATGTAGAGGAGATGCAAAAGCGCTTGCAGGCTCTTGATGCAGGCACCTTTGACGGCAATAGCAGGTTGGTGGCTAAGGTGAAAGAATCACTCATGGATCTTTTAATGGCTTATTTATTTGAGAATATTGATATGACATGGAATACAGGTATTACGATTCGTACGGCTATTGGACAAGGACAAAACGCCTTTACGCCTGTCCAGATGTCACGTTATATTGCAGGTTTAGCCAATGGACATGAGGTGTATGACTTAAGAGTAGTCAATGGCATATTTAATAATAAAGAAAGTGGGACCTATGAAGCCACTACGCCTAAAATTTATAATACCCTTCATTTTAAAGAGGAGCATCTAAAGGCTGTTTATGAAGGCATGTATCGAGTAGCTAAGGGAAAAGAAGGAACAGCAAGGACTTACTTTACGGATTTCCCTATTGATGTAGCCGCAAAAACAGGAACAGCTGAAAAAGGTAAGATAGAGAATAGCTGGTTCGTAGGTTTTGCCCCTTATGAAGCCCCTCAAATAGCAATAGTTACCAATATGTATGGAGCTGATGGATTAGGAAGCTTTAATACACAGCTGGCAAGAGATATTTTAGCAGCTTACTTTAAATTAGATGTACAAGAACAAAATACGACTTTAGATAATCAATTAGTCCCTTAAAAAAACGCATTAATGAAGGATAAGCTTCATTAATGCGTTTTTTAGCGGAAAGAATATTTGAAACAGTAATGTGTTGAGGTAAATGAGAAAAGTAGACTTTAGAGGGAGGATTAATTAGGAGGTGCGACAGCCTTCTATATGGATGAAACGAGCCGTAAAGTAGTTGTAGGTTTCTAGAGGACGATAATTACTATCTAGGGTATGGGTTGCAATGAGGAGGTTGGAAGGAGAAGGAGGACCTAAGAGAGCAACAATGATTAAAGAGTGGTAAAAGGTCCCCTGGGCATCTGCTAGTTGAATAAGATCACCTAAGGTAACCTTATGAATAGGGACTTCTTGGCCAAAGGGACCAGCACCTTTGTTTTGAGTCAAAAATTTGTGGAGAAAGTTAACTCCTGTCCAAGACGCTGTTCGATTGGAAGAAGATAAATAATACCAGCCATAAGTAGGTGTAAAGTTCATATGGGAACACCCCGCATAGAGACACTGAGAAATAAAATTGGTACAATCACCTCCTAAAAGTGAAAAATCTAAATACTTGGGATTTCGTCCATAGCTCCAAGTGTGGGCATAGCGTAAAGCTTCTTCACGATTGTAGGGCTTAAGATGAGTAGTGATAGACATGATTAGGCCTCCTAATAATAGTTAATATATAGGTATTCATGAAAGAAGAAGGCTTATAACTTTTTTTTGAAATCTGTCATAAAGTGGACAAGTTTTCAATAAATTATAAAGAATACATTTTATATAGGGGGATAAAAAAGATGGGAAAATCTAAAAGGGGTAAGGCAATTAGTGGGATGGTTAATTGGAGAGGAACATGTCCGCTTTGCAAGAGACAGCGTGTAAAATTGGTGTGGCAAGAAGGGGCTGGTAAAGAGGCTCTTAAAATATGTAAGGCCTGTTATGGTAGAATTAACAAGAAATAAGGCGAAAAGAGGTAGTTACCTTCTAAAAAAATATGATATAATAAAGAAAATCTTATTTATGGTTCATAATTGGGTTATAAATAGGATATTTTATAGATAAGAGAATTTAAATTATTTTTCTAGGAGGAAAATGAGATGTCAACACCACATAATGCAGCAAAACCAGGAGATATAGCAGAAACTGTCCTTTTACCAGGAGATCCTTTACGTGCTAAATTTATTGCAGATAACTTTTTAGAAGATGTGACACAATATAATACCGTAAGAAATATGTTTGGTTATACAGGAACTTATAAAGGCAAGAGAATTTCTGTACAAGGTACAGGTATGGGAATGCCTTCTATAGGAATCTATGCCCATGAGCTTATCCACGTTTATGGTTGTAAAAATCTTATTCGTATTGGCTCAGCAGGAAGTATGCGTGCAGACTTACCTCTTCGTCATATTGTATTTGGTATGGCTGCTTGTACGAATTCTAATTATGCTAGTCAATTCAATTTACCAGGTACTTATGCACCTATTGCTAGTTATGAACTTTTAGAAAAAGCAGTAGCTGCAGCTAAAGAAAAGGGTGCAAACTATCGCGTAGGAAATATTCTTTCTTCAGATATTTTTTATAGTGCAGATGAAACAGTTACAGAAAGATGGTCTAAAATGAATGTTTTAGCTGTAGAAATGGAAGCAGCAGCCCTTTATATGGAAGCTGCAGCAGCAGGTGTAAATGCCTTAGCCATGGTGACTATTTCTGACAACTTAATCACAGGTGAAGAGACAACTGCAGAAGAAAGACAAAATACTTTTACTAAAATGATGGAAGTAGCTTTAGAATTAGCA
>JAEZKI010000319.1 GCA_023415525.1 Bacillota bacterium
GGGCAATAATTTCCAAGATACTTACAAATAATAAAACTAATACCCTAATGGCCTGATAAGAAAAATAAAAAGGAATACGGGTATTCATAATGCTACTACTACCTAATACCATAAAAAATAATTTAGAAAAGATAACCCCTATTAAGCTTCCTGCTAATAATACTATTCCTCCTAAGATACAGCTTTCTATAGCAATGACCTTAGCAATTTGATTTTTTTGAATGCCCATCAACAGGTAGGTGGCAATTTCTTTATATCGTTGTTTATAGAAAAAATGACTGGTGTGCAACATAAAGAAAATCAAAACAAAAAACAAAACCGTACTACACATTCCTCCTGCTATTTGTGCATACTCAAAGCGAGAATTAATAGCTGAAACATAAGGATTATAACTAACAGCTAAGAAATTATAGTATATGGCAATAGTTAAAGTAAGCACTAGCATATAAAATTTATAGAGGTCTTTATTATTTTTAAAGAGTAACCAGGCCACTTTATAGGCTCGCATGCGTATCCCCTCCTAATACAGCTACCATGTGTAAGATTTTATCAAAGGAACTTTTTCTATTTCCTTGGCCTTCTATGCGCCCACTGAGTTGCCCATCCTTAATAAAAATCACCTCATCGGCATAGCTGGCTGCACCTACATCATGGGTAACCATAATAATAGTTGTTCCATAGGTTTCTTTAACTGTTTTAAAGCATTCTAATAGCTCTGTAGTGGCTTTTGAATCCAAGGCACCTGTTGGCTCATCTGCAAACAAAAGCTTAGGATTAATAATAAGTGCCCTGCAGACAGCTGCCCTCTGCCGTTGTCCGCCTGAAAGCTGATAAGGATATTTCTCTAATTGGTCTTCAATCCCCAATAGCTTAGCAAGGCTTTCTACTTTTTCATTAATAGTTGCCACCTTCTCATTACTTAGGGTAAGTGGCAAGGCAATATTGTTTCGAATCGTCATATTATCTAAAAGATTAAATTCTTGAAAAACAAAACCAATAAATTGTCCTCTAAACTGTGAAAGTCGTTTTTCATTTAACCCACTCATATCTTTTCCATCAATAAAAATCTGGCCTGAAGTAGGTAGGTCAATAGTGGAAAGCACATTTAAAAGTGTGGTTTTCCCTGAACCAGAGGGTCCCATAATAACTACAAATCGTCCCTCTTCAATTTGAAAGTTCAAGTTAACTAATGCCTTACACTCTATTCCTTTTCCCACATAGGTTTTACTTAACTGATGCACTTCAATGATATTCTTCATCTTCTTCCCTCTCTTAATCTTAAACTTTATTCTTAAATCTGATTTTTAAATTGTATCCTGAAATTTCATGCTTAAGTCATACTCTTTTGTCTCATTCTTAAGCCCTATCTTTATTTTTATTCTTAAGCTCTCTTTATACTTCTATTATAAAAAAACACCTTAAACGCTTCTATCGTTTAAGGTGACATTTATCCGTTTTAAAGTGACATTTCTGTCATTTTTGAAAAATCTCTAAGAAAGAGATCTCTTTTTCTCATTTTCTTGAAGTTGTATATAATCGGAATGCTTATAAAAAGCTACTGTAAATGTAGTGTATAGGCCTTGCTCGCTTTCTACACTAATCCCTATATTTAATAGCTTTGCTATGTGTTTGGCATAGTATAAGCCCATACCTGTTGCCTTTGTATTTAACCTTCCATTACTTCCTGTATAGCCTTTATCAAATATTCTCCCTAACTCTTCTTTAGCAATACCTATTCCATTGTCCTTTAGGTAAATAAAGTAAGCCTTTTCATTTTCATAACTGTTGATCTCTACTTTACCTCCCTCCTGGGTATACTTGCTACTATTATTGAGAATTTGAGATAAAATATAGAGTACCCACTTTTGGTCATTTAACACTTCATAAGGTTGGACTTGTACCTCTAGCTCAATATTCTTATTGACGAAAAACTCCCTATTCTCCTTAATAGCCTTTCTGAGGATGTCTTGAATCTGAAAGTACTCTGCTTTAACATCTTCATTATAATGGGTGGCACGAGCCACATAGAGCATTTGACCTACTTGGAACTTCATTTGTTCTATTTCATAACCAAGTCTTTCCCTTTCTTCAAGGGGTATTCTTTTAGCTACCATCTCACAAACAGAAAGCTTCACTTTTAAGTCATGTACAATCTGAGTCGTATAGTCCGTCATATCTGCTAACTTTTCCTTATCCTGTATAGCTTCCTGCACAAATTTTTCTTTCTCGTAGCTTACTATTTTTTTCATAAGAACCATCTCTGGAAGTTCACTATTTTGTTTAAGTGCCTCTTCTAAGTTCTTATTTTGTCCTATCAATAGCTCTAACTGCTCATACTTTTTGCTCAGCTTAAGATAATGATAGCTCATGCTGCTTGCAAAAATCAAAAGGCACAGAGCATCCATATAAATTAAATCTCCCACAGTAGAACTTTTCCCTATGCTTAGCCAAAAAATCACATTCACTATAACCATAGCCCCCACAAAACCTATCCATAAAGGGGCTTCTCGCCTTAAATAGTCCTTTAGTCTCATAACAAGCTATACCCTATCCCTTTCTTGGTAACAATCATATCACAAAGCCCTATTTCCTCTAAGTGGCTTCTTAGACGATTGACATTAACAGTTAAGGTATTCTCATTCACATAAACCTCTTCATCCCAAAGGCCTTTCATCATCTCATTTCTTGAAACCACCTGTCCCTTATTCTCTAAAAGCATCTTTAGAATCTTAAATTCATTCTTAGTAAGCTCTAAGCTTTGATTATTATAGGTTAAGGTCATTTTCTCAAGCTGAAGTTGCATCCCCTTATAGATAATAATTGAACTCTCCTCATGGGCTATTTCATAACTCCTACGTACTATAGCCTGAAGCTTGGCCACCAATACATTGCTATCAAAGGGCTTTTGAATATAGTCATCTCCCCCATTATTCATGGCCATCACAATATCCATACTACTTTCCCTAGAAGAAAGAAAAATAATAGGCACCTTTGTCAACTCTCTTAGCTTTTTACACCAATAAAAGCCGTCAAAACAAGGTAGGTTAATATCGAGTAATATGACTTGAGGCTGAAGTTCCATGGTTTCTTCTAAAATTTGAGTAAAATCTCGAATGAAGCTCACCTCATAATCCCATCCCTCAAGCAAACGTCTAAGCTCTTCTGCCATAGATCGATCATCTTCAATAATTAAGATATGATACCTATTTCCCATTATATCCCTCCTTCTCCTTACTATCTCTTCCAGTTTTGAATCTCTATAAGATTTCCTTCTGGATCTGTTGCATAAATAGCTGTCAGGTCACCTAATGTTTCATATTGTTTTTTTATAAGCTTTCCATAAGGTTTCCCACCATGAGCAATAACCTTTTCTAATATTTCTTCCACAGAATCTACATGAAAAGCTAAATGACCTAAGCCTATACGGTTAATAGAACTAGGGAGACTTTCTCCTTGTGGCTCATAAGAAAAAATTTCTAATGTAGGCTCCTTCTCATAACCTGGTAAGGTGAGATGAACACCTTTTACTTTGACGTTTTTTACGCCTGTCATATCTTCAATCCATTCCCCACTTAAATTTCTCTCTGGCCCATACTGTTTACAGTTAAATACCTTTGTATAAAACTGCGCCAATGCCTTCCAATCTTTTGCAATAATATTGGTATGAACATATTGTATCCCCATAAGCGCCTCCATATATTTAATACTTTATAAATTCCAAATATACTAGCACACCTAGGCTAAAAATACAATGTTAATTTTTTAGTTCATTCTTATAAAAATCAAGAAAGCCAAGGTGGTCTTTAAATGCCATGGAAATGGATAAAAACCGATTTTATATTTCAAATAATAGTAGCATTCTTAAATATGTGTTAAAATTTATATATAAGTGGTTTCTATGGTCTATCTCTATTAAATCCATTTACCCTATAATCATCAAGGAGAAAACGAGATGAAAATATCTTCATTTGTGCATTTTGCTAGCTTTGGTATAAAAACCATTCTATTCCGTAAAAAGGAGCCAATCCTTGGAACCGTTATTATTACTGATAAATGCAATCTGAAATGCAAGCATTGCTCTGTCAATAATGTAACAGCTATTATCCATTCCTATCAACAAATCAGGCAAGAAATGCAACAGCTTTATAATAGGGGCGTACGCATCCTATTTTTCTGTGGTGGGGAGACATTCCTATGGAAGGATGGAAAGAGGACTCTGCGTGATCTTGTAGTTGAAGCAAAACAAATGGGTTTTCTAATTGTAAATGCGGTTACAAATGGAACCTTCCCCATAGATTTACCTGAAGCAGATTTAATTCTTCTCAGTCTAGATGGTGACAAAGAACGCCATAATGAAATTCGTGGTGATACCTATGATAGCATTATGGAAAACATAAGGGATGCAACAGCAGATAATATTTGCTTCTACATGGCCATCAACCAAATTAATAAAGATGCCATTCGGGATGTTTGCCTTGCTGCACGAGATATTAAAAATGTACGGGCAGTATCCTTCAATTTCCATACACCCTATCCTGATACACAAGAACTCGCTCTGTCCAAGGAAGAAAAGGAAAAATGCTGTCATGTCATTGCTCAAATGATGGACGAAGGTGCTCCGGTATTCAATTTAAAGAGCGCATTTCCGTATTTGATTAACAATAGCTTTCCTACACCGTGTCATCAGTGCCTAGTCATTGAAAACGGAAAAGTCTCCACTTGCGGACGCTGTATAGAAGTTCCCGGGTTGTGCGAGAAATGTGGCTACTTCTTTGTTGCAGAGTACAGTCTTTTGTTCCGTGGAAATGTTAAAATCATTCTTGAGATGCTAAAAACCTATTTAAAGTACATATAAGGAGAACTATGAGTATTATAACAAATCTAACCAGAATGTGGCTAACTCGCTCCATAAAGCCATTTACATTTAAAAATGAATATGACAATCAGTTGCCCTTTGCCGAGTGTGATAATCTAGGTCTCTATGTTCATATCCCCTTTTGTAAAAGCATTTGCAATTTTTGTCCATACTGCAAGACCCTCTATTCCAAAGAGAAGTGTGAGCGTTATATCCAGGCATTACTTGGAGAAATACACCTTGTTGGTAGCCAAACAACAGAAAAGAAACCCGTTACCAGTTTGTACTTTGGTGGCGGAACACCTGCTCTCATAGCTGGCCGGATTAAAGAGATTATTGATGCCATAAAAGAACATTATATCATCACAGAGGGAATTGGCGTAGAACTACACCCGGATAATGTGACCCTTCCTGTTTTGCAAACGCTAAAAGATGCCGGTGTAACAAAAATCAGTATTGGTA